>CBQWHS010000884.1:0-2166 GCA_967728665.1 uncultured Chryseosolibacter sp.
GTTGGGCTGCCTCCATCGTACACCACAACACGGTAATCGTTTTGTCTGGAAGATCTTTGGCTACCTGTTCTTTAGTGCGCCTCAGCGTGAAAGGGTGAACAAGTTTTTTAAGATGCTGTGCCTTTTCCCGGTTGCCAAATTTGTCAATAGGAGTAGCAAATTCGCGATTGAAGAATTCGCGATTGCCCAACTGCCCCGGGTTGAGGAAGCTGAACTGGGAGTATAAATCAAATGTATTATTCTGAACCGGAGTACCGCTTAAAATAATTCGGTTTACCGAACGCAATTGTTGTATCGCTTTTGTCACTCGCGCATCCGGATTTTTAATTGCCTGGCTTTCGTCTAGTATAATATACTGCCACAAAATCGCGGAAAGCTCCTCCACATCATTACGCACAACACCATAGGAAGTAAGCACGATGTCATAATCTTCTACATGAGTCTCCTTAAACTCACGCTGAGTTCCATAGTGAGTATAGAACTTCAATGTGGGAGCAAATTTTTGCAATTCACTTTCCCAGTTAAAGATCAGGGACGTAGGACATACAACCAATTGTGTACTTCCGGGATATTTTTCTTTCAAAAATTGAAGGAACGAAATAGTTTGCAGCGTCTTTCCCAAGCCCATATCGTCGGCTAAACAACCACCCCAACCCAATTCATCCAATGCCTGCAACCAATGAAATCCCGATAGCTGATAGGGGCGAAGCGATGCTTTGATCTCTTGAGAGAGCGGCACTTTTTCAATGGAATCATATTCCAGTAATTTTCGCTTTCGTGTTTCTACTTCGAGCTTCGAGTTGCTATCGAGGTTGTCAAGTATATCCTCCAGCACCGTGAAGTGTACCTTGCTTACTTTTAACACACCGTCTTCTTCTTTTCCCGTGCGCAGCAGTAAACTGTATTGTTTAATCCACTCCTCAGGTATATGACCGAGCGTGCCGTCTTCCAGCATGATCGTATCTTGCCAGTTGAGAATGGCTAATCGAATTTCTTTCAATGGAACTTGTTGATCACCCCATTGAACAGTCACCTTCAAATCAAACGAATCTGTATTTGAAGTTACTGCTATTGAAAACTTAGGAATGTGTGTGGTATATCGGAATTTTTTTAACTCAGACAGTCCATGTATAGCATAGCCCTGTTCCTGCACTTTACGCATCATGCCAATAAACCAGCCCTTCTTCATCACATCATCGAAGTGAAGATAGAAATAGGCGTTGTTGCGTTGATTGACAAAAGTCGAATGAAGCGTGCGCAAATATTCGTGCAGTTTCTTCTCTCCTTCTTTATCGCGTCGAATTATTTTTATGCGACCGGCTTGCTCCGCTACAAGAATTTCCTGCTGGTCGTATTCAACGACTTCTTCTCCGTAAATAAATTCACCACGAATCATGAGGTTCGACTCATTCAATTCACTTAACCACACGCGCGATTGAAGTGACTGACTTACAAAGTCAATGTTCAACTTCTCGTCAATGCTTACTTTATATTTAGCCTGCCATGGAAGTACATATTTTTTTACAACTTCCATTTTCATCGACAGGGGAAATTTCAAATCTCCTTTCGAGAACAACTCAAAAAGTTCATGCGATTCAGTGTCCGCAGGAAGATAGAGTACATTGTCTTTTTCAAGTAAAATATTCCGGTATATAATTAATTTCGATTGCTGCCCGTCCAGTAAAAGAATGAGCTTCAGTACAATCACATCTTTTTGCACTTCAATAGAAAAACGAATTTCAGGAGGTTGCTTTCCCAACTTTACAACTTGCTGCAAATGATTATTAAACCTGCCCGTTCTTAAAATGAATATATCTGGCCAATCGGTGAGTCGCATCCAAAGTTGACGCAATAAGTCTAGGTAATGTTTGCGTAAATTCTTTAGCTCGCGTGCAGAGGCATGTGTCCACGAGCCTGTATTGCTATTGCGGATAAACTTGTTGCCTGTGCCTGTCATCCACTTCAGTATGTTAGAATCTGAAAATTGGAGGAAATCATTATACAACACGTCATCCAATGGTCGCAGGTGGGCTAGCGCAATATTGGACTGCAAGGAAATTCTTTTATACTCTATTGGCTTCGATTTCCTGTAGATAAGTATTGGTTCAAGGTCAAAGTTGGTTGACTTGGGTGAAGCGAAATTGAACAAAAAACCAATCTCGTAAT
>CBQWHS010000885.1:0-2165 GCA_967728665.1 uncultured Chryseosolibacter sp.
TGTGTGAAGTGAAGAGCGGGCCTGCATTTAATAAAGTACCAAATTCGAAACTCACAGCCGTGATGAGACGTGATGCCAGCAAAGCAGCAGACTTTGCCAGGCGTCACCACGTTCCAAAATTTTATTCCGATGCGAGCGAGTTAATTCACGATCCTCAAATCAATGCCATCTACATTGCCACGCCACCGTCTTCGCACGAAGACCATACCATTGAAGCGCTCAAAGCAAAAAAGCCCGTGTATGTTGAGAAGCCCGTCACCGTAGATTCGGCATCCTGCCAAAGAATGATTGATTTTGCCGCCCGTTCCAACGGCAAAGTTTCGGTTGCGCATTATCGCAGAGGGCTTCCATTATTCAAAAAAGTAAAGGCCTTAATTAATGAAGGCGCGATCGGCAACGTGAGGTTGATCCAATTGGAAGTTTTACAACCACCGAAGCAAGTAAACGCCTCGGAAGATTATTGGCGAGTCGATCCCAAAATTTCAGGTGGTGGACTCTTCCATGATTTGTCTCCACATCAACTTGATATCATGTATTGGATTTTCGGCGCACCGAAAACAATCAACGGCACGGCTATTAATCAATCAAGGCGTTACAACATCCCCGATCTAACATCTCGCACAATAACGTTCGAAAAAGAAATCTTCTTCAATGGAATTTGGGCATTTAGTATTTCGTCAAGCGCTGTTGAAGATTCATGCGAGATAATTGGCGATAAAGGAAAACTGAAATTTGCATTTTTTAAAAAATCAACAATAGAGTTGACAACGGATTCGGGTACCGAGATTATGGAATTTGATTATCCAGAAAATATTCAACTTCCCATGATTGAAGCCGTGACAAAATTCTTTCATGGTGAAGGACCAAACCCGTGTTCACTAGAAGAAGCAATGATTGTGATGAAGATGATGGAAGAAAAAAAAATAAATTAATCAGCTAATATTCTGTAGAGTTCGAGATTAAGATAGTAGTGATGTCCATGAATAGTTTTTTTCTCAAGGATATTCATTTCACTGAGCCGATTTAGATAATTGCGCGCTGTGTTTTCAGCAAATAGGCCCGTGTCCGTCAGGTGTTTTACTTTTGTCAGCGGCTGTTTAAAGATCGCCGTGACGAGTTGATCCGGCCTTCGCATACCTGATCGCTGCGCTACCTCAAGTTGGATCGCATCCTTGGCATTTATGATATCGTTTATTTTATTGAAGGTAATATTCGAAGTCATCTCAACAGCCTTAAGCATAAATAAAATCCAATTGTTCCAATCACCGCGTTGGGATACGGATGACAAGTTGTGATAGTACTGATCTTTATACTGATTGATGTATCGACTTAAATACAGAATCGGATAATCTAATAGGCCTTTCTTTGTTAAATAATTGATATTAAAGACTCTGCCAGCTCGGCCATTGCCATCACTAAAAGGGTGAATGGCCTCAAACTGAAAATGGCCAATTGCCATTTTTATCAATGGATCTACTTTAAAAGTTTCATCATCGTTGATAAAGTCGATAAGGTTGTCCAATTTTTTTTCGACAATGCCATGTCCACGTGGAGGCACATAAATCACTTGGCCCGCATTCGGTCCGCTTCCTCCTTGACGAATATAAGTTTGCACAAATGGAGGGCGTATGCCATCCGTTGTTTGCTTGATGGTTCTATAAATTCGAACAAAATATTCACGATCGAATCGATTGTTTGCCTTTAGAAAATCATATCCACTCCAAAGTGCTTCACGATACCGAAGCACTTCTTTTGCAGGTCCATCAATTTGTTCTGCGGCATTTTCACTATACGCTTTGTACAATTCATCATCTGTTGTAAAAATATTTTCGATGGCACTCGATTCTTTCGCCTCCTGCAAACTAATTGAGTTAATGAGTAGAGCTTGATCTGGAATGGACGAACTTCGTCCATGTAATTTTCCCAACGCTAATTTTGTGTCCGCGAGTGCTTCAAAGATTTCAACATTTCGATACAATGAGCTCGCGATAGGCAACTCCGGAAGCGAGTTCCATGGCTGACTTCGATCGGGATTAATGTGATATAGGATTTCAGACATTAGAACTGGTAAATTTTAATGTTTAGTACTCTTTTAGACCCTCAATTTAGGGCGTTTGTATGGAATAAACATTAAATATTACATTTTTTAATGTTTACTATAAAAA
>CBQWHS010000886.1:0-2163 GCA_967728665.1 uncultured Chryseosolibacter sp.
GAGGATGGAAGATGTTGAAGCCGTTGATCCCTCCTATCAATATGCGTCCGTCATTCGTCTTGTCAATAGCCTTGCTCTGGAATTCCATCCCCTGAAGGCCATCGTGTGTATTGTAGTTTTTAAATTTCCCAGTGGTTGGATTTAGTCTCGAGAGTCCGCTCTTCGTTGTGATCCATATGTTTCCATTGTCATCTTCCTTGATGCCTGTGATCAGGTTGTTGGGCAATCCATCAAGCGTTGTATACGTCTTCAGCAGATGAAGAGTGGAACTCAGTTTATTCAAACCAACATCAGAGCCAACCCAGATGTTTCCGACATGATCCTCAGTTATATTATTGACACGATCGCCTTGTAAATTCTTCTCCTGAAAATTTTTGAACACCAATTTGTCGGGAAATGCAGAGGTGAGCTGACTGAGATCAACCATGCTAAGACCTGTGGCTGTTCCGGCAAAAAGTCGCCCGCGTGAATCTAGGAAAAGTGAGAGAACGAAATTATTCCGTAAGCTCGAAGGATCGCTCGCATCGTGAACGTAATGATAAAATCTTTCTTTTGAAGGATCAAATAAATTAAGACCAGATGATTGTGTGCCAATCCAAAGACGATGCTCATTATCTTCAGCTGCACTCCAGATACTATTTTGTCCGATGGAATACGGATCGACGGCATTGTGCTTGTACGTAACAAAACGATTTGTGCGTGGATTTAATTTAGAAAGGCCTCCTCCCCAAGTGCACACCCATATTGCACCATCATAACCCTCGCATAAATAGACAATCTTATCTCCGCTCAACGAAGATGGATCTCCTGGAACATTCTTGTAGTGTCTGAAAGAATTTGTCTTCTCATCAAACAAATTAAGTCCACCGCCATCTGTGCCAATCCAAATTTTTCCAGAAGCATCCTGGATAACGGACTGCGCTATTTTATGACTGAGGCTGTTTGTGTTTCCAGGTTGGTGAAAGAAATGACCGAACGCTACTTTGGATAATGCCAGTTTATTGACACCTGCATTGTATGTAGCAATCCATGTTATTCCATTTTCATCTTCCAAAATTTTTGAAGGCTGATTATTGGATATTGAAAACGGATCGGCTGGATTGTTTACCAAGTGTTGAATGATTCCTTTTGTTTTATCAATGAAATAAATACCGTGACCATCGGTGGCCACCCAGATCATTCCTCTTTTGTCCTGGTAGATTTGAAATATCGGAACGTTGGTATCTAAAAATGCACGAAGTGTAAAGACATTCTTTTTTCTGTCCCACACAATAAGTTTTGCCAGATTATTGCCAATCCAAAAATCTCCATCATTATCGATCAGCATTACTTTTGGAATCTGATCAAGCTCGTCGGGATTATTAACGTTTATCGGTATCTGTAAAAAATTATCCTTGCCATGGTCATACCTGTGTAAGTATTTTCTCGACGTGACGGCCCAGATTACATTGTCCTTGTCTTTAAGAACGCTTGTGACTTCATTATTATTGATCGTCTGCTGTGACTTGTTATCATTGAGATAATGTGTGAAAATTATTTTTTCAGGATGAGCCAGGTCAATTCCATCCAGCGAAAGCCTGTTAACTCCGTTCTTGGTTGCTATCCACAGAACGTTTGATGATTCCTCGAAGAAGACATCATTGATCAGGTTGCTGCTAATGGAATGTGCATCATTAGGACGATGATTAATCCTGAAAAATTTCTCGGATGCTTTATCAAAAACGTTGAGACCGTTGCCTGTGCCTATCCATAACCTTTCCTGGCCGTCTTCGGCTATTGCGAAAATCCGATTGCTACTGATGGAATGAGGATCGTTAATGACAGACCTGTAAATCGTAAAATCATAACCGTCATATTTATTCAATCCATCAATGGTACCGAACCATAAAAATCCGTCCTTGCCCTGGAATATCTCCACACAAGTACTGCTGGAAAGTCCGTCAATAGTCGAATAATTTTCAAATTTCAGATTTGTATATTGACCGAAAGCTTGATTCGCAAAAAGGAACATTCCTATCCAAATGACTATCGTGCGCATATGCTTCAAGCCCTATTTACAGACAAACATGTCCTGCTGTAACCTGTTAATTTTCAATGGTTGAGGGGCAGTCGTTACAAAATAACGATTTTTTCAGGACACAATTCTGAAATAACAAGCGGTGA
>CBQWHS010000887.1:0-2162 GCA_967728665.1 uncultured Chryseosolibacter sp.
TACCATCAACAAATACCTTGAGCTCAAAGCCAGAGGAATGATTTAATAAAGGCGAACACTCGCGTAAAATTTAGAGCCGCTTCAATCGATTGAAACGTAACATCACTCCCATCGACATAAAGTGCTTATTTACTCACAAGTTGAAATCGGCGTTTATTCCGCTGTTTTGAACTTCGCGCCGAGCGGTAAAAAAGCATTCAAAAAAAATTCTCCCAATCACGCAAACACAACTAATCCTGATATATTTTTGCCAAATTTTGTACACGCCTTTTTCATCCAAACATGCCTAGAGACAGAAGTATTCGCTCAGTACTCATCATCGGAAGTGGTCCAATTGTAATCGGTCAGGCTTGCGAGTTTGACTATGCTGGTTCCCAGGCGTCAAGGTCTTTGCGCGAAGAAGGAATTGAAGTTGTTTTGATCAACTCCAATCCAGCAACGATCATGACGGACAAAGT
This sequence comes from uncultured Chryseosolibacter sp., assembly GCA_967728665.1. Lineage (GTDB taxonomy): Bacteria > Bacteroidota > Bacteroidia > Cytophagales > Cyclobacteriaceae > Chryseosolibacter. Next base: position 459 of record CBQWHS010000887.1, read on the forward strand.
GACAGCCGACCACGTTTATCTGAAGCCGTTGACGAAAAAGTCTATCCGTGAGATCCTGGAAAAGCATCACATCGATGCCGTTCTTCCAACGATGGGTGGACAGACAGCGCTGAATCTTTGTATTGATTGTGACAAGGCAGGGCTGTGGCAACACTACGGTGTTCGTATCATAGGCGTTGACATCAAAGCAATTGAGACTACAGAAGACCGGGAGAAGTTCCGGCTCAAAATGCATGAACTGAACGTGATGGTGTGTAAAGGCGCCACGGCCACATCGTTTTTGCAAGGAAAGGAAATAGCACAGGAAATTGGATTCCCATTGGTAATCCGTCCGAGCTATACCCTTGGTGGAACTGGTGGAGGATTTGTGAACACCCCTGAGGAATTTGATGAAGCCCTCAACCGCGGATTGCACGCGTCACCAATTCATGAAGTGTTGGTGGAGCAAAGCATCATGGGTTGGAAGGAATATGAGTTGGAATTGCTTCGCGATGGCAATGGCAACGTGATTATCATCTGTTCAATCGAGAATTTTGATCCGATGGGAATTCACACGGGTGATTCAATCACTGTGGCCCCTGCGATGACGCTTCCGGACACTGCTTATCAGCACATGCGCGACCTCGCTATCAAAATGATGAATGGTATCGGAAAGTTTGCCGGAGGTTGCAACGTGCAGTTTGCATTGAATCCAGACAACTACGATCAAATTGTCGGAATTGAAATAAATCCTCGCGTTTCAAGATCATCGGCGCTCGCGTCAAAAGCTACAGGATATCCCATTGCGAAAATTGCTGCGAAGCTTGCGATCGGATACAATCTGGATGAATTGAAAAACGCCATAACCGGAACAACAACAGCATACTTTGAACCTGCACTTGACTATGTGATCGTAAAAATTCCCCGTTGGAATTTCGATAAGTTCCAGGGTGCTGATAGAAAACTCGGACTTCAAATGAAGTCGGTTGGAGAAGCGATGGGCATCGGAAGAAATTTCCAGGAAGCGTTACAGAAGGCTTGTCAGTCATTAGAGATCAGAAGAAATGGTATTGGAGCCGATGGAAAATCGGTAACAAAGCAAGACGAATTACTGTATAGTCTGGAGCATCCAACGTGGAATCGGATATTCCATATTTACGATGCGATTCGTCTTGGCATCGCGATGAAGACGATTCTGAAATTGACGAAGATCGACCGTTGGTTCTTGAATCAGATTGAAGAACTCGTTCATCTCGAAAGAGAAATTGAAAAATTCGATATCAACTCAATCCCGGCCGAACTGATGCGAAAAGCAAAAGAGAAAGGTTATGCGGATCGACAAATAGCACACTTGCTTGATTGTTACGAAAGTGAGGTTCACACAAAACGAAAAGCCGCAGGAATCAATCGCGTTTATAAATTGGTTGACACTTGTGCTGCGGAATTTGAAGCGAAGACACCTTATTACTATTCAACATTCGATGCCGAAAATGAATCCATTGTCAGCAATAAGAAAAAAATTGTTGTATTGGGATCAGGACCAAATCGTATCGGTCAGGGAATTGAATTCGATTACTCTTGTGTTCATGGAGTTTTGGCCGCAAAGGAATGTGGCTATGAAACTATCATGATCAACTGTAATCCTGAAACGGTTTCAACGGATTTTGATATCGCTGACAAATTATATTTTGAGCCGGTTTTCTGGGAACATTTATACGACATCAT
>CBQWHS010000888.1:0-2159 GCA_967728665.1 uncultured Chryseosolibacter sp.
AATTAAAGCGTGTCATGAGGCTGGTGGAGGAAGAGTGGTTGTTCCTGCTGGAAAATTTTCGACCGGCGCGATTCACCTGCTTAGTAATGTTAATCTGTATGTGTCAAAGGATGCTGTCATTTTGTTTAGCCGTGACACACAAAAATATTTACCCCAAGTGTACACACGCTTCGAAGCGATTGAGCTGATGAACTATTCTCCATTGATCTATGCTTTTGAGCAGGAGAACATCGCTATTACCGGTGAAGGTGAATTGAATGGACAGGCAAATGATGATAACTGGTGGTTCTGGAAAGGAAAATGGGGACATGGTGGAAATGAACGTGAAGCCAGAACTGAAACGCAATTGGCTGCGAACAATAAACTAAAAGCAATGGCTGAACAGGGGACACTCGTAAAAGATCGCGTCTTCGGAGAAGGCGATTATTTACGTCCAAGTTTTATTGAACCTTATCGTTGCAAGAACATATTAATTGAGGGAGTAACTATTAAGGATTCTCCGATGTGGATAATTCATCCTGTCCTTTCGGAAAACATCACGGTGCGTAAAGTGAAAGTCATTAGTCACGGGCCAAACAATGATGGTTGTGACCCAGAATCATGCAAGGATGTATTGATCGAAGACTGTGTGTTTGATACAGGTGATGATTGTATCGCGATTAAATCCGGACGCGATCATGATGGAAGAAGGGTTAATGTTCCCAGTGAAAATATTATTGTTCGCAATTGCATTATGAAGGATGGACACGGAGGTGTTGTGATCGGTAGCGAAATCTCTGGCAATGTGAGAAATGTATTTGCAGAGAATTGTACGATGAGCAGTCCGAATCTTGATCGCGCGTTGCGTATTAAATCGAACTCCCTACGTGGTGGAATTGCCGAAAATATTTACATGCGCAACGTTACTGTTGGCGACCTCGTTGAGGCAGTTGTGCATATCGATCTTTTCTATGCGAAAGAAACGGGTCAATACATTCCTAAGGTTAGAAACGTCCAGGTAAAGAATGTCACCAGTAAAAATTCTCCATACGCAATCTATATTGCGAGCGATGATGCGTATCCCGTTGAAGATGTACTGATCGAGGACTCTGCTTTCGAAGGAGTCAAAAAAGGAAACTTGCTGAAAGGATACAAAAATCTTGTATTTAAAAATGTTACGATCAATGGAAAACCGCAGAAATAACAAACTATTTATGAATAGGATAAGATCACTTTCCCTGACACTATTTTTTCTTGGACTAATAATACTTCGTTTTGATTGTGACGCGCAAGGCGATAACTCCTATACCGAATTATTTTCCGTAAGAGTCACCAATTCGATGGATGGGGAACGCTCGGGAGTCGTGGTGTATATTCCTGCGGATAAAATCCCTAAAAAGTTTAATTCAAATGCATTTGCCGTTTTTGACAATAAGAATGAAATCCCAAGTCAGTATAACAAGAATGACATAGATTACACCGGAATCGTAGTCGTACTTGATAATCTGAAAGCAAAGGAAGTAAGAACATTAACTATTCGGTACGCCAAGTCCGGAGAAATAAAACACAATTATCCGAAGCGCACACAAGCGGAGCTCTCACATAAAATAAATGGCGAGTGGAAAGATCGCGAATACATCGCGGGAACATTTAAAAATGTGGATTACTTACGGGTCCCAAAAGAGCATAAAGATCATTCATGGTTCATTCGCTATGAAGGACCTGGTTGGGAATCTGATCAGGTTGGTTACAGGCTATATCTCGATCAGCGAAATGCAGTAGATGTTTTTGGAAAGCTCGTGCAGGAACCTGTTTTGCAAAAGGTGGGACTTGATGGCTTTGACTCATACCATGAAATACAACCGTGGGGCATGGACGTTCTTAAAGTGGCAAAGTCACTGGGACTCGGGTCCATCTCTACGCTTACTGGTTCAGGAGCAATGCGTGTAGAAAAAACGGACAGCGTTACCTGTCGCATCACAGAGAATGGAGATGTCTATTCGTCCTTTCTTACGAGATATCTTGGATGGAACACAGGATCAACAAAAGTCGATTTGGATTCGCGCATCACTATTCACGCAGGAACAAGACTGACACATAACTTGATCAACATCAAAGGAAATATTGATAACATTAGTACCGGAGTTATAAAGGATGACAAGGCGAAACCGAAACTATTT
>CBQWHS010000889.1:0-2159 GCA_967728665.1 uncultured Chryseosolibacter sp.
GGTTGCTAACGAGTTTGATGTTATGGGCGAATTATCCGATGACACAAATCTACCAACATGAAGAAGATTCAAAGCGTGGCGATCGCACGCTCAGCATTATGCTTGGCATACGTGGAACCTTTTATTTTACAGCTGCATTTTTTGCCCTCGCAGTCGCGGGATTTATTTATTATTTCAGAAATATTTGTCAGCATGATTATTCGATAATTTTCCTCACCGTAATGACGCCAGTTCTTCTCTATTTCGGTTACTGGTTTTTGAAGGCGAACAAAAATGTCGACCAGGCAGATTTCAAGCATACCATGCGTCTCAATTTTATCTCGTCTACTTGCCTCAATGGATTTTTCATTTATTTGTTTCTGGATTCAACACAGGTTATCCAGGCAATTCAAGGAGGTTTTGGAAATTGATCAGAACGATTTTCCGTGTGTGCTTTTTACGATCAGGTTGGCAAGGGGCCTCGACGACAACAAAAGATTAACAGAAAGACTTGACAAAACGGGATTACCGAACAGCTTCTGAATATTTCTGCCCCGCCAGAGACGGTTTTGAAAGTTGCTCTTCCAACGAGCTGCGTATGTTTTTTCCAACGCTACGCGCGAAATTCTTCCGAGAGAAAATTGCAACGCTAATTCACTCGCGATTTTTGCTCCGTGAATCGCCATGGCCATTCCGTTACCGCAAAGCGGGGCAATCATTCCCGCTGCATCTCCAACCATAAGAATGTGATCTTCAACAGGCCTCTTACTTTCAAAAGAAATCTCATTGATAACTTCAGGTTTGCTAAATAAGAACTCTGCTGTAGTAAAAATTTTCTTTAAGAATGGATTTTGAAAAAGGAGTTGTTCTTCCAGTTTAGGAATTGATCCGGCGCCACGAATTCCTTCACGTTCCGTTAGGTAACATAACTTGGTTATTCCATTCTCAACATTGCTTACGCCGCAATATCCGCCAGGAAAATTATGAAGACTGATGCGATTATGTGGTTGATCACTTCGGACATGATACTTAACGCCCATATACGGGGATCGTTTTTTTATGAAAGCTCTCTTAAGTGAAACATCAAGCTTCGATCGCTTACCAAAACTACCGATCACCAGGTCAGCTTCGAAAGTTTGCGCTTGCGTGGATATTGAAAAATTTTCGCCGGAGAAAAGGATTTGATCAACTTCAGTGTCTGTCAGCACAGTAACACCAACCTCCACAGCTTTCTTCACCAAAAAATGATCAAACGAAAATCTGCTGATCCCAAACCCACCCATTTCCAGCGGAAGGATAGCTTCTCTGCCGGAAATTGATGAAAGTTGAAACTCATTTATGACTGACGGGGTAAATTCAAACGGAAAAAGATCATTCTGTTGCAGAAATCCACAAACTTCATTTGAAATGTACTCCCCGCAGACGCGATGAAGCGGGTATGATTTTTTTTCAATGAGTATACATGGCACTCCAGCTTTTGAAAGTTGAATCCCTGAAATCAGGCCTGCGAGTCCACCTCCAACAATGACAACGTTTTTCAATCGATAATTTTCATCAAAAAATAGGACAAAAGTGTGTCAAAATAAATTTTACTAAAAAAGATGACATTCGAAAAACTGTATTACCACACTTTTACGTTTATATTAACACTGCTCTATAGTAATTGGCTTATGAAAAAGGATGTTGAGTTTGTTTCCGTGCCGGATCGTTTGAATGTTTTGTTGATTGGCAATAATCCCATCGATATGGGCAGAACCCTGGAGAAGATCAATCAGATCAAAACAAAAAAAATCATTACTGAAATCGCATTTGATCTCCAGAGCGTTATGGAACGTTTAGTGAAGTTTACCCCAAACTTTATTCTAATTGATGACAACATCGGTCGCGCCGGAATCGTCGAAGCAGTGGCAACCCTTTCGAGCAGGAGGCAAACCAAGAATACGCCGATTACAATTTTGAAGAATTCCAATTATCGCGAGTCCGCAGCCACATACGGCGTTTTGGATTATATCCTTAAACAAAATTTCTCATCAGAGGCATTATATTCTGCAATCAGGAATTCGCTAAAATTCAGGAAAACGCAAGTGTATTTGTCCAACGCGTACAAGAAACGGAAAGGCCAACTAAAACGTCTTGTGACTTTTTCGCATCAAATCTGATCCTCAAGGCGAAAATCAATT
>CBQWHS010000890.1:0-2147 GCA_967728665.1 uncultured Chryseosolibacter sp.
TAATGCTTGCTGTAAGTACTAGTGTCATTATTATTAAATACCTCATTTTTCTTTTTTAAGGTTAACGGTCAACTCTTGACTGTAAATGTTGTGGATATCGCGCTCCCTGAATTTCAATCTGTGAGAATGCGAATTCGATTTCAGCCAAATCGTCGTTTGACAATGTGAGTTGTTCGGCATTCAGGTTTTCCTCCAAACGATGAATTTTTGTTGTGCCAGGAATCGGTACGATCCATGGTTTTTGTGCAAGCACCCAAGCAAGTGCAACCTGTGCTGGTGAACAGTTCTTCTTTTTCGCAAACTCAGCTACTTTGTCGACAACAACTTGGTTTGCTTTTCGATTGTCCTCGTTGAAGCGTGGCACTACGTTGCGAAAATCTGTTTTATCAAATTGTGTGTTTGAATTAATTGCACCCGTGAGAAAGCCTTTACCAAGGGGACTGAATGGAACAAAACCAATTCCTAGTTCTTCGAGGGTTGGCAAAATTTCGTGCTCAGGCTCTCTCCACCAAAGTGAATACTCACTTTGAAGAGCCGCCACTGGGAGAATTGCATGTGCTCTGCGAATGCTTTGGACTCCAGCTTCGGATAAACCGAAATGTTTTACTTTTCCTTCGGCTATGAGTTCTTTCACAGTCCCAGCCACATCTTCGATAGGGACCTTTGGATCAACACGGTGTTGATAAAATAAATCGATCCTGTCTGTCTTCAGCCTCTTTAATGAGGCCTCGGCAACCGCTCTGATATTTTCAGGTCTGCTATCCAAACCTGCTGTGGAGTTGCCACCTTTGAAACCAAATTTAGTTGCCAAGACCACTTCATCGCGGAATGATTGAACTGCTTCGCCCAAAAGTTCCTCATTAGTGAACGGCCCATAGGCTTCAGCAGAATCAAAGAAATTTACTCCAAGCTCGTAGGCTCTCCTGATCAACCTAATTCCTTCTTGCTTATCGGTTGCTGGGCCGTATCCAAAACTCAATCCCATGCAGCCAAGACCGATTGCAGATACTTCCAAGCCGCTTTTCCCTAGTTGTCTATATTTCATAAGTCTTGCCTTTGCGATTTTTTACACTACAAAGGTGTTATAATGCCTGGCCAGGGGACTTATATGGATTACTGGTTTGCCTACCAATTTTACCGATTAGGGCCTGTCGGTGTCGAAAATGGCCGTGCAACACGTAGTTTTGAATAGAAAATGAAAGACCGCTATGGAAGAGATATTGAAATTTGATACAATCAGCCAGTATAACGCCTTCAACAGGAATGAAACCCTACACCCGCTTGTAAGCGTTGTTGATCTTTCAAAAGCGGCCCCGAGGCAGCTGAGAAAAATGAGCTATGGATTTTATGTTGTATTCCTCAAAGAGATTAAATGTGGTGATCTGAAATATGGGATAAACAATTATGATTACGATGAAGGGACACTTGTGTTTCTAGCACCAGGGCAAGTCATCGGCTCACATGGCGAGGAGTGGTATAAACCAAAAGGTCTTGCATTGGTTTTTCATGCTGATCTAATCCACGGAACGTCACTAGGACGTCATATCAACGATTACACTTTTTTCTCCTATACCACGAATGAAGCACTTCACCTTTCGGAGCGTGAAAGACAAATCATCCTGGATTGCTTTTCTAAAATTAAATTTGAACTGGAACATGCCGTCGATAAACACAGCAAAACGCTGATCGTGTCCAATATTGAATTGTTCCTAAATTACTGTGTTCGATTTTATGATCGCCAGTTCATCACACGCGACAATGCGAACAAAGGAATTCTTGAGCGCTTCGAAACACTACTGAATAATTTCTTTACATCCGACAAGCCACAGGAAGTCGGATTGCCATCCGTTGCATACTGTGCAAATGAACTTAACCTTTCAGCAAACTACTTCGGTGATCTTATCAAAAAAGAAACCGGTAAGTCAGCAAACGAATACATTCATCTCAAACTTATTGATGCCGCGAAAGCGAAGATATTCAATGCAAATAAGTCGGTAAGTGAGATTGCCTATGAGCTAGGATTCAAATATCCACAGCATTTCACGCGGGTGTTTAAGCAGCATACGGGTGTGACGCCGCAGGAGTATCGGCGTTCGATGAATTAAAATTTTCATGTAATTATATGGTTATCAGCTACTTTCCGATAC
>CBQWHS010000891.1:0-2145 GCA_967728665.1 uncultured Chryseosolibacter sp.
CTACTTTCCGCAATCCAACTTCTTTGGACCTGTAAACTGATCGTGCTGTCGTGAGGTTGATGAAATTTATACACGCGAGCAAAATGACGAACGCGGCGATGCCGCTCATCAAGTACAGACGTGAGATACTTCCAACACTTCCCATGCCGTTAGACTTTGCGTTGAGATATAATTTCGAAACCGGGTCAAACACCACTTCTGCGCTCACGCCCCAGTCCTTTAACATTTTTGCAGCGCCAACTACATAAATGTCTTTGGCTTTCTGACTAAAGGCCGCAACGTCAACATCTTTTTTCAACAAGATATAATTTCGAACGTTGATATTGCCCCAACCGCCATCATAGGTAAAATATGGATTCAAGACTGTTGTATATGTTGAAAACGATATCAACATATCAAACTGGATATGAGAATTTGAAGGAACATTTTTTGCGACACCGGTAACCACAAATTGCAGCGTGTCACCAAGTGTCATTGTTTTGTTCAACGCATCCTGGTTAGGAAAATATTTTTTCTCCATGTCCTCACTGATCACAATGGAGAACGGTTCAATCAAAGCCTTATCGGGATTTCCTTTAACAAGCGGAAACGTGAACATGGAAAAAAATTCAGGGCTTGCGTAATGGATCTTTTGACTGATTCGTTTATCGTCAAAATTCACAGTGAGAACCGAGGCATTACGTGTATAGAGCACCGCCTCGACTTCGGGGTAGTCTTTCCGAAGAATACTTCCAATAGGCCAGGCGTTGGTTTCATTCGGAAGGTTTGTCGCTTGAGCTGTATTTGAAATGAACCGCGTCTCCACTCTGTATAAGCGATCCAAATTCTGATGAAATTTATCAAAGGAGCTTTCATCCAAAACATACAGCATTATCAAGATGCCTGCGGTGAGTCCCAACGCCAGTCCAAATAAATTAATGGCGGCATAGCCCCTGAATTTTAATAGTGATCGCAGAGCGATCTTTAAATAGCTCACTAACATAATTACTCGTATCGTAATGATTTAATAGGGTTTGAAATAGCAGTATTGATAGATTGACAACTGACAGTGACCAGCGTAATAAGAGAGGTAACAACAGCACCAATAATGATGACTGGCCAGATGGAAATTCTAAACACAAGGGAATTCTGCCACAATCGATCCATCAAAATGTAAAAGTAATTGTTAAACATAGGCTTGAATTACTGTGGCTAATTCAAGGCTTTACAATGACGGTGCCATTAACAAAATCCGGCAAAATCATCGCAAAAAGCAACAATTTGAAAAGTAACAGTTCTTAATTGAACAAAGGTGTCCGTGATCGAACGTTTAAAAAAGAAGCTTCAGGCTAAAACCAATTTTCAAGATCTAACCCTGGAATTTTCTCAAATTCTCTAAGATTATTTGTAACAAGGGTGAGGTTGTTACATTTTGCCTGAGCAGCGATCAGCATATCAAATGGACCAATCAACATGCCATTGATTTTAAGGTGATTTCTGATTAAACCAAATTCTTTGGCAGCAGCGTGATCAAAATCCAAAATCACAAACGGACTCAAAAAAGTATCCAGAGCATTTTGATTCTTTGTTGGAAAGGAACTATTCCGTACGCCAAATTCAAGTTCAGCGACCGAGATCGAAGAAATAAGCAACTGATTGGATTGAATCGATCTAAGTTTATTAATGACCGACTCGGGTTTTCGCTTGATGGAGTAAATGCATATGTTGGTGTCAAGTAGATATCTCATCAGTCCAATGACTCACGATGTTGATGCGGATATTGTTGACGAGTTTCCATAAAATCAGGCGTAAATTCATCCAGGTTGGATATCCAATTTTCTTGAAGATAGCCGTTCCTCTGTTTTGTATCTCGAGCGGCATTTCGAAGTTCATTTTGAATAAATATGTGAATTTTTTCCAGTAAAGTTTCTGGAATCAAGTCAATTTCTTTCTTCAACGCTTCTTTCGAAATCATAAAGCAATTTAAGAAAAAACGCGCGGATTAACATCAAAGGCTTGACTTGGTTTATACCACCGCTTGAGCAAATGTGCAGTCTCGCGCTTAATTACCAGCTTAAAACAATTCCTTCGCTATTCTATAAATTGGGTCAGACTTGCCCATCGAATAAAAGTGCAATGTTGGAACACCACGCTTGATCAGCTCTT
>CBQWHS010000892.1:0-2143 GCA_967728665.1 uncultured Chryseosolibacter sp.
CGGTAGGGAAGTCGGTTGTACTTAGCGATGACAAATCAAATACCTATACGATCGGGGGTGTGATGGAAGATTTTCCACCCAATCATCACCTCAACTTCAATTTTTTCCTCACGCTCACTAATGTAGAATTCTGGCCTGGTGAACAAGCTAGTTGGTGTTGCTGGAATTACAACGTGTATATTCAGCTAAGAGCTGATGCAAATCCAAGGGAATTCGAAAAGAAAATGCTATCAATTAAAGATACTCATTATGTCGGCTATCTTAAAGAATCGGGCAATCAATCCGTCTCTGATGTTGCAAAATTTCACACATTTAAATTACAACCAGTAAGCGATATTTATTTAAAGTCACAGGGCATTGGTGATAATCTCCAGCATGGAGACATACGATACGTCTGGCTCTTCGGCGGAGTGGCAATATTTATATTACTGTTGGCATGCATTAATTTCGTTAACCTCTCTACTGCCAAGTCTGCTAACCGTGCGAAAGAAGTAGGCTTGCGGAAAGCTGTGGGCTCATTCCGTATTTCATTGGTTCGTCAATTCCTCACTGAATCGTTACTATACAGTTTTGTTTCATTCGCGCTTGCGTTGGTTGGGCTTGTACTCGCGTTACCCTTCTTCAATACGTTAGCGGGAAAAACATTGACAGTTCCATGGAACGAAATCTGGATGTTCCCCCTTTTGATTCTATCTGCCATCGTGATTGGTATCATGGCTGGAATATATCCGTCTTTCTATTTATCGTCATTCAAACCCATCGATGTTCTGAAGGGAAATATCAGTCGCGGAAGCAAAAGCTCATCCTTGCGGAGCGCTATGGTAGTTTTTCAATTCACCACTTCCATTATACTCATTATCGGCACGTTCGTGATCTACAAACAAATGAGTTACATCTTAAACAAAAAGGTAGGTTTTGACAGAGAACAAGTACTCATGATTCAAGGTGCAAATACATTGAATCAAAAACGAACTGAATTCAAAAACGAACTGCTAAAATTGGCGGATGTAAAATATGTAACCATTGGAAGTTATCTGCCGGTCAATAGCACCAACAGAGATCAAAATGGTTTTTGGCGAGATGGTAAATCCAAAGAAGAAAAATCCGTCGGAGCGCAAGCATGGCGCGTGGATGAAGATTACATTCCGGCGATGGGTATCAAATTAATAGAAGGAAGAAACTTCAATCCTGAAATTGCATCGGATACACAAGCTGTCATCATGAATCAGGCGATGGTGAAGGCATTAGGACTCAAGAAGCCACTGGAGGAAAAAATTATGAATTGGGAGACATACAGCGTGATAGGCGTGGTTGAAGATTTTCATTTTGAAACCATGAAAGATAAAATCGGACCATTGTGCTTTATGTTTGGAAAAGGTGGATCAATCGTATCAGTAAAAGTTCAGTCCGATAAAATGGCGAATGTTATTCAATCCGTCACGCGTGTGTGGAACAACTTCATGCCTAACCAACCCATTCGGTACACTTTTTTGGACGAGAGCTATGCGCGAATGTATGACGATGTCAGACGAATGGGAAAAATACTGACGAGTTTTGCCGTACTCGCCATTGTAGTGGCTTGCCTGGGACTATTTGCACTCTCAGCCTTTATGGTGGAACAACGTAACAAAGAGATAAGTATTCGATTGGTCCTTGGCGCTTCTGTCAATAATATTTTCAGGTTGCTTACACAGAATTTTGTGATCCTGGTCTTGATCTCATTTGTGATCGCCGTTCCTATAGCCTGGTATGCAATGCAAACCTGGCTCGAGGAGTACGAATATAAAATCCCCTTGACATGGGATATCTTCGCCATTGCCGGAGTGATTTCCATATTTATCGCGTTGATCACGGTGAGCTATCAATCCATTAAGGCAGCATTGGTAAATCCCGCCACACGATTAAAAGCTGAGTAAGAGTCATGCGATTCAATGACAGTTTTTTTGGGCGTAAGATTTGAAAGTGACTTTGTTTGGACGAACAATTTTTGTTCTTCTGGTTTACCAAAACTGGTTTGGAAAAGAAACAAGATACTTAAGCTGCGAGTACCTTTGATCTGGATTTGATCGTGTTTGCTGCTGATGCCTTTTGCAAAGTCATTACCGGTATTTGTAGCTTCTGGAATATTCCTCGCGATAGGAGG
>CBQWHS010000893.1:0-2142 GCA_967728665.1 uncultured Chryseosolibacter sp.
TAAATAATATGAGTAATATAAATATTGTGCTCGCCGATGATCATGTGTTAGTACGCAAAGGCATTAAGGCGATGTTGGAAACAGAATCCGATATCAAAGTTGTTGGCGAAGCGGGAAATGGCAGCGAAGCTCTGGAGCGCGCTAAGAGTTTAAAACCTGATATTTTGGTTTTGGATATTCGGATGCCGGAAATGACAGGGCTTGAGGCTGCAGCAAAATTAAAAGATTACGCGCCTTCGACTAAAGCGGTGATCTTGTCAATGCACGACTCCGAGGACTATGTTTTGCAGGCGTTAGCTTCAGGTGCATATGGCTACCTTCTAAAGGATACCGATAAAAATGAATTTATCAAAGCATTAAAACTCATTCACAGTGGAAGTAAATATTTCAGCGGCACCGTCTCAAACGTGTTGGCAAATCGCTTGCTAACCTCAACACCATCAGCCAAACCAAAACCTGTAGTCGAGGACAGTTATCATTTAACCAAAAAAGAAAAAGAAATCCTCCGCATGGTGATCGATGGAAAACAAAACAAAGACATCGCTGATACTTTCGAAAAAAGCGTGAGGACAATTGAAACACATCGATTTAACATCATGAAAAAACTTGGTGTTAATAATGGAGTTGACATGGTGAACAAAGCTGTGAAGGAAAATCTTGTCTGAATTTAGCGCGTCCATTCCGTGTGTCGTGGCTTCGAAAGGCGCGAGAATTGACCCGAATTTAAGTCGCCAAGACCCGATGTTTGGCGTGCAGTTGAGACTGAAGCCCTTCAGTACGCAGACTTTAAATTCCGTTCTTTTTAATCTGGCTTTTATTTGTCTCCACATCCGCAATTTATCCTAAGTAATGCAATCGTTTTTTCAGCGATTTAAAACCGTTTCGTAGATTTTTTACGTATTATTACGTAAATATTCACTCAAATTACCTAAGTTTATTACGTATTATTTACGTAGAAAGAGATGAGTGATCTAAAATTTACCAAAGCCACTTCCATTAAACTTCTGGATTTCAAAACGCCTGCCATGCGCGCGTTTCACATCACTTGGTTTACCTTTTTCCTTTGCTTTTTCGGATGGTTTGGGATCGCTCCGCTGATGCCCGTGATTCGGGAAGATCTCCATCTTTCGAAGACGCAGATCGGAAACATCATCATTGCGTCAGTTGCCATCACTGTTTTTGCGCGTCTTCTTTTCGGTTGGCTTTGCGACCGGATCGGACCACGAATATCATACACGTTGTTGTTGATCATCGGCTCGATTCCATTAATGTTAATTGGTCTCAGTGATAGTTATGAAACATTTCTATTGTTCAGACTTGCCATTGGAGCGATCGGAGCATCTTTTGTGATAACACAATTTCACACTTCAGTAATGTTTGCGCCAAACGTTGTGGGCACTGCAAACGCCATGGCAGCTGGTTGGGGAAATATGGGAGGAGGCGTCACGCTCATGGTCATGCCTCTTATCTTCAGCATGTTCGTAGGCTTCGGTTTTTTAGCGAGTGATGCCTGGAGATACAGCATGATTGTACCCGGAGTAGCATTGCTGATCATGGGTTTTGTTTACTATTTTTTTACACAGGATACACCTGAAGGAAATTTCAAAAAAGCGAAATCTGTCAATGAAGGCAAAGCATCTGAATCCATTTGGAAGATATGTAAAGACTTCCGCGTGTGGACGCTGTTTCTTGTCTACGGCGCATGCTTCGGCATTGAGATTACGATTGACAACATCGCCACACTATATTTTGTAGACAACTTTCATCTTGGACTTAAAGAGGCTGGTGTTATCGCAGGCTCATTCGGAATGATGAACATTTTTGCACGAGCACTCGGAGGATTTTTAGGAGACAAAGCTGGCAACTCTTTTGGCGTGAAGGGAAGAATTATCGCGCTAAGCATTTTCCTTTTGCTCGAAGGTATCGGCCTGATGATCTTTTCGCAAATAAACGCGTTGCCCTGGGCAATTGCTGCAATGCTGGGATTCGCGCTGTTCCTCAAAATGTCTAATGGAGCAACGTATTCAGTCGTTCCCTTTGTCAATCAAAAAGCAATTGGAACAGTTTCAGGAATCGTAGGAGCGGGGGGAAATGTCGGGGCGGTGCTTGCCGGTTTGTTATTCAAATCCGAGAGTCTCTCCT
>CBQWHS010000894.1:0-2136 GCA_967728665.1 uncultured Chryseosolibacter sp.
ATGATAGTATCCTAAAACCTTCGCGCCTTTTTCCATCGCATTCAACGTGGCCTTCATATAATCTTTGATTGCGCGAATTCGCTTCGTATCATCTTTCGTGCAAATTCCATTTTCGGTGATGATAACAGGTTTACCATATTTTTTCGAAAACCTGACAATACATTGTTCCAAACCAACAGGATAGTATTGCCACATGTCATCATGCTCTTTGTTACTCTTGCGAAATTTCTCCGGTGAAGTCAACCATGTAACTGGAAAAGGATCGAAGCCAATTCTGGCGTAGTAGCTCATTCCAAAAAAATCCGTTTTCATAAAAAGATTTTCCGCATATTCCATGTAGCACCAGTCAAAGATCTTCGCTGGAATCTTACCCAGAAAATTATCGCCCTGGAAGAGCGTACAGTTGTGTGAAATCCCGACAAGTTTATCGGGATAGACGTCTTTCAAATGATCGTAAACGAGATCATGCGCTTTGGCCATGTTTCTGATGGCCGTATTTGCTTTGAAAATATTTCTATTGAAGGGTGGAAATTCTCCTTCCACATACGCCATGCTGCAATACAAATTAGGCTCGTTAAACGTATTCCATAAGTCAACATAGCGACCAAACACTTTCACTAATTTCTTCGAGAAATCGAGGAACGCAGGAATATTTTTATCGTTCAGCCATCCTCCATTATTTGCAAACCAAACAGGATTTGCGAAATGATGAATAACCATCATCACCTTCACGTTCTTTACCGCTAGTTTCTCCAGCAGCATCGTGTAATGACTGACGGCAGGCGGATCAAACTCGCCAAACGGCGCGCGTTGCAATTTGCTCCACATCAAACTCATCCTGTAATGTGGCGCCAGCGAGGAAATAATGTCAACGTCCTCGTCCATCCGCGTTTCATGATCAGTGGTCTTATCAAGTACATAGCCGTCTCTTGAAGCCACTCCGAGCCAATCATGCTCGAAGGCACTTTCGATCTGATACGCTGAGGTGCTTGTTCCGAAGATAAAATCAGACGGGAATGTGAGTTTCATGAGTGCAAAGAAACAAAAAATTGCCACGCCTGCTTGTTGATCGAGCCGCTACATCGGTTGCAGTTATTTTTACAGATTGGATAACATTGGGTTAACACTGGCATTACATTCATGGACTAACGTTGTGGCTACCCGCATATATGAAAATATACAAGCCTCTTACCTTACTGTACATCATCACGATTGGTTTTACTTCTTTTGCAAGCGCACAATCACAAGAAAAAGTTTATTCCGCCCTCATTCTTAACTTTGCACGTGGTATTCAATGGCCATCGGCAAGTCCTGACAAAGATTTTGTTGTCGGCATTTTAGGATATGAACCGCTCGCCGATGAGTTGAATGCGCTGTCAGAAAAAATTAAAGTTGGAAACAGAAAAATAAGCGTAAAAGAATTCTTTGCCGCAGACGAGGTGAGCAACTGCCAGATATTATTTATTCCCGCTTTTAAGGCGCGTTTGCTTCAACCTATTCTTGAAAAACTTGGGCTTCAGCCGATACTCATTATCACGAACAAACCGGACAGCGCGTTAAAGGGAAGCGGAGTGAATTTGATTTTCGTAGAAGGAAAACTTCGTTACGAAATCAACTGCAAGTCAATTGAAAAACGAGGAATGAAAATTTCTGCTAATGTTAAAGGAATGGGAATCGTTGTTGAATAACGATTACTTCTTCGCAAGTTTTGCAACAAACTTGAAATAGCCGTGCTCTTTCACCAACTTGACCGTGTCTCCATTGCAATCAACACCCTTATCAACCGCAATTACGACATAGCCTACGCAACGAGCTTTCTGAGTGTTTGCAACAGGATGCGAATAATCAATGTTGATACCCGCAAGCATAAAGCAAACCGATATTATAATGATTATTGAAAATACTTTTTTCATGTGTTTGTTTGTCTAATGAGAATCGGGTGCAATGTGTGTACGTGATCCACGCAGAGTTTTACTGCACCAATATCATGATCATTCGAAAGATCAATTTTGTTTCATTGTTGCAAATGTAAACCCAACAAACGGCTATACAGTTCCTTTTGCTAATAAGTTTTTATTGTTGATTTAAATGACGTTTGCAGAAAAGGGATTTCGCAAACATCAAAGTGCAAAGAAA
>CBQWHS010000895.1:0-2128 GCA_967728665.1 uncultured Chryseosolibacter sp.
CTTACAAAACTACGTTCACAATTTTTCCCTGTACAATGATCACCTTTTTAGGAGCTTTCCCTTCCGTCCACTTTTGAACCGCTTCAGAAGCCATCACTATTTTTTCAATGTCATCTTTTGGCATGTCCAATGCAAACTCCATTTTAGCACGCACTTTTCCGTTTATGGAAATTGGATATTCAAATGAATTCTCTTTCAAATATTCTTCATTGAATTTCGGGAACGAGGCGTTAAGGATGGTTTCTTTATGTCCTAATTTTTCCCAAATCTCTTCGGTAATATGGGGAGCATACGGTGCGAGTATGATCGCCAACGGTTCAAGAATTTTTCGCTTGTTGGATTTCATCGCGCCAAGCTCATTCACACAAATCATGAATTCGCTCACCGATGTGTTGAAAGAAAAATTTTCAATATCGTATTCGACTTTCTTAATGGCCTTGTGAAGGACTTTGAATTCTTCACGAGTTGGTTCTCCATCGCTCACATTCAAGTTGCCTGCAGCATCATGGAAAAGATTCCAGAATTTTCTCAAGAACTTAAACACCCCATCAATGCCATTGGTATTCCAGGGCTTGGACATTTCCAACGGACCCAAAAACATTTCATACATTCTCAACGTATCGGCACCGTATTGATCGATGATGTCGTCAGGATTTACAACATTGTAGTATGTCTTACTCATTTTTTCGACTGCGGCTCCCGTCAAATACACTCCATCTATGTTCGTTATGAATTGAGCATGTTTGAAGTCAGGCTTCCATCGACGAAATCCTTCAAGATCAAGTCGATTATTTTCGACAAGATTTATAGCTACATGAAGTTGTTGTAATGATGATAGTCTAAAATGGGAGAACGCAAAACTTGTGTGATGGTCAGCATTATATTTTGCCAAAAGTGCTTCCGCTTGATTACGAATGTGTATCATTTCATCATCACCAAGCGTTCCATTTTGCTCCTTTTGAACATAGTCGCCAGTAAGATAGAATTCAGGCAGGTTTTTTTCCCTCGAGTCTTCGCCAACCGAAAACGTCAACCCGATTCTATAAACAAACTTTGATTCCCCAGTTATCTTGCCCTGGTTGATCAACTTCTTGAATGGCTCGTCAAAATTCAGATAACCTAAGTCATGCAAGATCTTCACCCACAACCTTGAATACAACAAGTGTGCGACTGCGTGTTCTGAACCTCCAATGTATACATCGACTTGATTCCAATAATCCAATGCCTTGCGCGATGCAAATTCTTTTTGGTTATGCGGATCCATGAAACGCAAAAAATACCAGGCAGCACCTGCGTGTGTTGGCATCGTGTTACTATCGCGTTTTTCCCTTGCGCTAACGTTGATCCAATCTTTCAAATTCGCCAACGGACCTTCACCAGTTCCTGATGGACGGAAATCATTTGAGTCGGGCAATGTCAATGGCAAATCTTTTTCATTCATCGGATACGGCATGTCTTCTCTGAAAACGACCGGGAACGGTTCGCCCCAGTAACGTTGACGACTCCAGCCAGCATCGCGCATTTTATAGTTCACCTGACGTTTGCCAAGACCCTGTTCTTCAATTTTGTTTACAATAAACGGTATGGCATCCTTCATCGCCATTCCATTCAGAAAATCTGAGTTTTGTAAAATGGCATCGTACGTAGGATTCGCTTCAATGCCGTTGTAAAAATCACCGATGATGTTTGTGATCGGCAAATTGAAGTGTTTCGCAAATTTGTGATCGCGTTCATCACCGGAAGGCACACCCATGATAGCACCGGTTCCATAACCAGCCAAAACATACTCACTGATCCAAATTGGAATCTGTTTTCCATTAAACGGATTGATCGCGAAAGCGCCAGTAAAAGCACCGGTCACTTTTTTCACTTCCGCCATCCGGTCAACTTCAGAACGGCTCTCAACGTATTTCAGATATTTTTCAATCTCATTACGTTGCGCACCACTCGTAATGTCTTTCACCATCTCATGTTCTGGAGCGACAACCATAAAATCGACACCGAAAATAGTTTCCGGTCGTGTGGTGAACACGGTCATTCGCGTATACTTTGAAGTTTCACTCTTCACTTCAAAATCAATCTTTGCACCGGTGCTTTTGCCAATCCAGTTGCGCTGGATTTCTTTCAT
>CBQWHS010000896.1:0-2126 GCA_967728665.1 uncultured Chryseosolibacter sp.
ACAACTGCACGCTCTTCCAGGGCGATAATTTTCTGGGTAAGATTCCGGCAAAGATCTTTGACTGGTGCTACATGGAATACGCGGAAAATCTTTTTATGAAAACTGATTTTTTTGGAATGAGCTACTACGCCAGAATTGGCTTCGATCCTTTTCCAGTCACATGGTTGACTTCACCGGAGAAGTTTCGTAAGAGTAACAAAGAGCATGATGACATGTGGCAATACTATCCTGTCGGTTTGGAGCAATGCATTATCAGATTTTCGAAAAAATATGGTAAACCGGTTATCATCACCGAAAATGGAATTTGCACGAAAGATGATACGAAGCGAATTCGAGCAATCAAGGATTATATAAAGGCCGTGTCAAATGCAATGGAAAAAGGCGCGAAGGTTTTAGGATACTATCATTGGTCCACGTGGGACAACTTTGAGTGGAGCCTGGGACCGACATTTAATTTTGGTTTGTATTCGTGTGACTTGAAAACAAAAGAACGAATCAAAAAACCAAGTGCCGATGTTTATTCAAAACTTGCCTTTCAAAAAGAAATAGACGTGACCGCTGATTAGGCATTGTTACGTAGCGGATGTTGATTAAGCCTGAATTGATGACCTGCCATAATTTGCAATCTTTGTTTTCCAATTTTCGACTGCAGATTTTCTATGTATGCTTCCACCAGGCTCTCCTGAATGTAAATGTCTGATCCCCACAATATTTTGACCAGGCTATCAAGTGAAATTGTTTTGTTGGAATTCTGCATCATGAAGAACAGAATGTCAAACTCAGGCTGGCTTAGAGGAACCTGGTGATCTCGGACGTATACCAGTTTGGACTGCTTGTGAATAACTATATCTTCAGTCTGCAGCAGTGATACGCCTTTGCGAATAATGAAGTTATTCTTAAGCACCGCGCACACTTTATTTGTTAACATCCGAACGCCATTCAACTTTTCGATGTAATCATCAGCGCCAATATTCAGCGCAGCCTGCTGATAATATGATTCTGATCTTGCGGACAGGAAAAATATATAAGTATTCGTAAATGATTCATCCTGGCGCAGTGCCTTGCACAATTCGATGCCATTTTGTTCGGGCATCATCACATCAAGAACAATCAGATCGGGTTTAAATTTTTTTGCGACGGAAAAGGAACGTTGGCTTTTGAAAACGGTTTTTACTTCAAAACCTTCTTTTTCGAAATTGTATTTTAGCAATTCAAGTATATCCCGGTCATCATCCACTACAAGAACCCGTAGCGATCTTTGTTCGCTCATAAAAAAAATGATTGTAACAATTTACAACCATGTTATTACTGAGCATTTACACCAGTATTACTGTTTGGTTAATGTTTCCTCATTGGCGAGCCCAACGGCCATGGCTACTGCTTCAGCCGCAATATCGCCGTAATTCACGTCAACAATAGTCGGGGAGTCGAGCCACTCTTGAATTTTGTCAGAGTTTTTTTTCTTCAGTTTTTTTAACACCGGTACGCCCATTTGTTTCAATGCAGCAGCGTTGTAATGCTGTTCGTATTGCCTCTTCATCGGAATGATCAACAACTTCTTTTTCAGATAGAGCGCTTCTGCAGGTGTTTCAAATCCTGCGCCACACAGCACGCCAGTTGATGAAGTCATACTTGCCGTAAATTCTTCATTATTCACAGGATAAACAGATATTTTGCCAATGTGATAAGGTGTATCGGTGTGTTTGGAAAATACATGCCAACGCAGCGATGAGAACTTGCTCAAGACAGGGAGGATTTTTTTGTCATCATATGCAGGTAAATAGACTGTATAGTGTCCTTTGTTGGTGACTTCGCTTTCGCGGATCCGCTTGCGAATGACGGGCGTGAAGATTTGCTTGTCAAATTGTGAAAAGTGAAAACCGACATAATTTCTAACGGGAGCATAATTTTTAATGATCCAATCACCAACTGGATCGAAGGTTTTCGGTTTTGGTGTGCGCGGCGATAGCAAGGCTGTTTGATGGCTGAGTCCTACACAAGGGACATTTCTGTTCATACAGGCCCAGGCGGTTATCGGTTCGAAATCATTGATGACCAGATCATATTTTTCAACCGGAAATTTTCGGATTTCCTGGTAGACATCTTTCGAACTGTTCTTGCGAAAA
>CBQWHS010000897.1:0-2122 GCA_967728665.1 uncultured Chryseosolibacter sp.
CGAGATACTTATTCATGTCGCCTCCTTCTGGTCGTCCGGTGTAATCACGCCCGGTACGTCCCCATGGAAAATAATCAGGATGATGCCAATCAAGTTGAGAATGATAAAAGAATAATTTAATCCCTTCTTTACGACATTCCTCCGCCAGCATTTTTAGAACATCTTTTCCATAGGGAGTTTTCTTCACAATGTTATAATCCGAAACTTTGCTGCCCCACATCGCAAAACCATCATGATGTTTGCTCGTGATCGTGATGTACTTCATCCCGGCATTTTTTACCATTTGCACCCATGCTTTCGGATCAAATTCCGTTGGATTAAAGAAAGCAGGCAATTTCTCATAATTCTTTACTGGAATTTGTGTAGTGTTCATGACCCATTCTCCATTTCCAAGAACACTATAGACACCCCAATGAATGAACAGCCCAAATTTTGCTTGCTGAAACCACTCACGAGTTTTCAGATTTTCCGACGTGGGCTGATAATTCCATTGTGCTTGAGAGATGGTGATTATTAATGCTAAAAGGACGGTGATTACGTTTTGCTTCATGGCGTTTTGTTTGTTTCAACGATATTAAATATAGAGAGCATAATCTACTTATAAAAGTAATCGACTTTTCCCGCTGCTCCATCCTGACAGCCTCTGGCGTTAATCTTTCATTGGCCTGTGTTTGTTTGCAGTGAAATGATTTATTTAGGGTTTCGATTCAAGCTTATGCGATATCAGAAGATCAGCCAAAAATTATTTATTAACAACAGAAAGAACCTGGTAAAAAACCTGAAGCCAAATTCGGTGGCGGTGGTGAATGCAAACGACATTAACCCTACCAACTCTGATGGCACAATGCGTTTTCGTCAAAACAGCGACTTGTTTTATCTCACAGGAGTAGATCAGGAGGAGACGATATTGGTTCTATGCCCGGATTTCCCTGAAGAAAAGTATCGTGAGGTAGTGTTTGTTCGAGAGACAAGTGAGTTGATCGCCACCTGGGAAGGTCACAAGCTGACGAAAGAAGAAGCGCGCGAACAAACAGGAGTTGAGACTATTTTGTGGTCAACTGAGTTTCATAAAGTTTTTAACACAATGATGGTAATGGGCGATGTTGAACATGTTTACCTCAACACCAATGACCATTATCGTGCGGACATTGTAGTGGACAGTCGCGATGCTCGATTCATAAAATGGTGCCAGCAGAAATATCCACTGCACAAATATGAAAGACTTGGACCGATCATGCACGCACTGAGATCGGTGAAGTCGAAAGAAGAGATTGAACTGATGCAGAAGGCTTGTGACATAACGGAAAAGGCTTTTCGAAGAATTTTGAAATTTGTTAAGCCGGGAGTTTTGGAATATGAAATCGAAGCTGAATATGCGCATGAGTTTTTGCGAAGAGGTTCCCGCGGATTTGCTTACGAGCCCATCATTGCGTCAGGAGCGAATTCCTGTGTGCTTCACTATATAGAAAATAGTCAGCCGTGTAAAGATGGTGATGTTTTGCTGCTGGATGTAGGCGCGGAATACGCAAACTATAATGCCGATCTCACACGTACTATTCCAGTTAATGGCAAATTTACAAAACGGCAGAAAGATGTCTACAACGCCGTGTTGCGTGTGAAGCGTGCAGCGATGAAGTTATTAAAGCCGGGAACGGTTTATTTTGATTATCACAAAGAAGTGCAGAAGATTATGGAAGACGAGTTGATCGGCTTGAAACTGATTGACAAAAAAGACGTGAAAAATCAGCCGAAAGAAAAACCGTTGTTCACAAAGTATTTTATGCATGGCACTGGCCACCAGTTAGGACTGGATGTACATGACGTTGGAAACATGTATCATAAAATGAAGATAGGCCAGATTTGGACAGTAGAGCCGGGAATTTATATTAAAGAGGAAGGTCTCGGTGTTCGAATAGAAAACAACCTGGTAATTCAGAAAAATGGTTTGCTTGATCTGATGAAAAATACGCCTGTAGAAGTCGAGGAAATTGAAGATTTGATGAACTCTAAATAGTAATGAAGAAATTCTTGTTCTGCTTTCTTTCAATTGGTTTGTTGGTGTTGC
This sequence comes from uncultured Chryseosolibacter sp., assembly GCA_967728665.1. Lineage (GTDB taxonomy): Bacteria > Bacteroidota > Bacteroidia > Cytophagales > Cyclobacteriaceae > Chryseosolibacter. The sequence continues at coordinate 2,066 of CBQWHS010000897.1, forward strand.
TAGCAAAAGCAGACGAGCTTTGGATGCGTCCGTCAAAATTTATTTATAAAGTAGGAG
>CBQWHS010000898.1:0-2120 GCA_967728665.1 uncultured Chryseosolibacter sp.
CCACCGTATCGATTGATCTTGGATACTTGAGGGATCGTTTTAATTCCGTCTTCCAACTTGTCCAGATATTTTTCTACCTCTGCATAACTTCTTCCAGGCGCGCTGACAGTGATCATCTGCGCTACAACATCACCGAACTCGCTATTGACAATGGGACCTTGAACGCCTCGGGGGAGTGTTGGACCAAGTGTCGTATTCAGTCCATGCTGTAACGTGCTCCAGAATTTTTTAGGATCTTTCACTTCATCATTCAACTCTGCGATGATGACAACCTGTCCCTCTTTCGTTTCTGAACGCGTCTTTGCTTTTTTGATCTCTTCAAAACTAAAAAGGAATTGTTCTATTTTGTCCGTCACTTGTTTTTCAACTTGAAGCTCATCGGCACCAGGATACAATGCAAAGACAATACCCTGCCTTACGGTAATACGTGGATCTTCGCTCCGTGGCATCGTAACCAATGCGACAATTCCAGTCACAACCAGCAAGCCTGCAATCAGCATCGATATCTGACTATATTTCATCGAGGCTTCAATCAAATTTATTCTACGCTTTTTCATTTTTTCTTATCCATAAATATTTCAGCTCATCAATTTTTTTTTGGATACAGCTCGTCTAAAGCGATACGGTCTGACCGTCTTTCAGTTGACTTTGTCCCTGTATGATCACGTTGTCTCCGATGTTAAGACCTTCCGATATGATGATCTCGTTCATCAATAAACCATTGACAACAACTTTCTTTTTGACTGCTCTGTTTTTTTGATCCACAACAAACACATATGTGAATTCTTCAGGGTCACGGACGACAGCGTCAACAGGGACAGTGAGTGCTTCAAGTTTGTGATCTGTTGTAATGATTATCTGAGCCAACATGCCGGGGAGAAGTTTGCCATTAGTATTCCTCAGTTGTACTTTCACTTCAAAACTTCTCGTGGAAGCATCAGCCTGTGGATTAAGTATACTGATTTTCCCAGTGCGCGTTTCTTCGGCTGCAGAAATGATGACTGACGCGTTCGTACCAGGGGAGAGCTTACTTATCTCGCTTTCTGAAACGGAGATCCGAGCGTAAACAAGATCTGTTTTCACAAGCGTTAACGCCAAGGTGCCAGGAGCGGCAATCGCGCCCTTCTCAATGTCTTTCGAAGTAACAATCCCCGCAAAGGGCGCATACAGTTTGGTATCCGATAATCTTTTAACTGCAATGTTTTTATTTACCTGCGCCTGCGTTAAAGCAACCTTTGCTGCGAGGTGATCGCGCGCGGGAAGACTGCCTTTACTATAAAGTTCATCAAGTCGCTTAAAATTATCCTGAGCTTGCTCAAGAGACGCGTCTGCAAGAAGAACGTTGTTTTGATATTCAATCGTTTCGATCGAAGCCAACAATTGTCCTTGAGAAACATGTTGCCCTTCTTCGACATGAACAGCAACTACTCTTCCGGGAACTGAGAATGCTAATGAAACCGAATTGTCGGCTTCTATGGTGCCACTGTAAGTAAGCGTCTCGGCTATGCCAGTAGTTTTTAATTGGCGAGCGCTGACTTTCAAAGGTACAGTGACAATTTTTTTGTCTTCGCTTTTTCCGCAGCTCGCAAGCAGTATCGCTGTTAAAATAACGAGCGACAATTGTTTAAGTGCATTCATAAATAAGATTATTCGTTTTGTTTTTGGATTAATGTTAATGCGTTCGAATGAAGATTTCATGCGGTTTTATAATATGCTGTAAGGTCGACTGTTGTTGAATGACGGATGAAACAGGGATTTAGCGTGCGTATTATTTTCGTTGAACAGTTGAAGTATATAAGAAGCTTCTTTGTCTCTGTTCACGTTTTCATTTTCGGTTTGAGAGAATACATGATAATAGCGGACGCCATATTCCCGCACTTCTTGTTCAAGCTCCTTAGACATTTCACGCTGAAGCAGGCCGGCAATTCTTCCAAGAGGCGATGATGCTGACGAAGATTGCTCTGCTTCGTTACAAATCTTTATGAATGTGCCGTGTCTGCTGTTCTTCATTAATGGGAGGATGAGCCTTGCTGTCATAAATCCATAGGACAACGTATCGCCCTGCATACTGTCCCAGGTTGTATAATCCAGTTCGGTAAGAGGCAACGTTGAATATGTTG
>CBQWHS010000899.1:0-2116 GCA_967728665.1 uncultured Chryseosolibacter sp.
CCACGGTGACCGATGAAAAAGTTCTTCCATTAAAAATATGATCAAACTTAAATGATCCGAGGAGATTTCTCCACCTGAAAGTAGTATCGTTGGGCAGTCCAAATTTGTCATTGCTTATATATCCAGAAAATGTAAGTTTATTCTTGTCATCATATTTCTTCGTCAGGTTCAGCGAAGCATCATAAAAATTCACAGAGCTATTCTGAATGTTTTGATACTTTGTGGTAAACGTTTTCAAAAGCCAATCTGAATACGATGAGCGCACTGAAAACGAGATCGCCATTTTATCTTTCACAACGGGACCACTCAGAGAAAAATTACTTGAAATAAGTCCAAGACCTCCCTCAGCACCCCATTTCTGATAGTCCCCTTCTTTGGAAGTAATGCTCAAAACTGAAGACATCCTGCCGCCATATTCAGCCGGAATTCCGCCCTTGTAGAATAGCGCGTCCTTAATTGCTTGCGAATTGAACGCTGAGAAAAATCCGAACACATGAGAATTATTAAAAATGGGAATGCCATCGTAAAGGACAAGATTTTGATCAACTCCTCCTCCCCTTACATTGAATCCCGATGAAACTTCTCCAACAGAGGTAACGCCAGGCAGCACCTGGATTTGTTTTATTATATCAACTTCTCCAAGAAACGCTGGCATTTTTTTCACGTCAGCAATCTTAATTGAAATCAATCCCGTCTCGCCTGCAACGTTACTGACTCTTTGGTCGATGATTACCACTTCATCCAGCACTCTTGGAATTTCTTCCAATGAGACATCCAGTGTTCCGCTCTCATAAATTTTCAGATCGACAATACTCTCTTCAAAATTGAAATATTTGTACGTGACGATATAAGCACCTGATGGAACTGATAAAACATAGCGACCGTCAACATCAGTAACCGTATGAAACAACTCAGAGAAATCTACGGTAACTCCCTGCATAGGCAGTCCAGTTTTCACATCCTTCACAACTCCGGAGAGTGTAACTTTCTTACTCCGCTGGGTGACCTTGCCCAACGCATACTCTTTTATTTTTTGCTCGGTCACTCTCGCGTTTTCCAATAATCGAGTGCGTTGCAATTCTCGGTAAGGGTCTTTGGCAAATACAATTGCATAGACATACATAACAAAATACGCAATATCACTTGATGAGAAAACATCTTCCAACAAGTCTTGCAGTGATCTGTCTTTGTAGTTGTCTTCGATCGTCAGTCCTTCAAACCATTCACTTAAATAGTAAAACTTAACCGGATACTTATTCTCAAGAGACGCAAAAATTTGTTGAGGGGATTTTCCTTGCTCGGTACCATCCAGTTTAATATCGAGAACCTGACTAATGGAAGAGAAGCTTCCCGTAAGCAAAAGAAAAAATAACAATTGTTTCAAAATGAGAGTCGGCTTTTTAGCAATCAAATGGACTGACTGATTTTAATGATCTTCTTAATTTCTGGAAATTTACAAACATAACCAATAGTAAGGTCCACCTTTCCGAATTTGAAAAAATGTAACTCCTTCTTCGAGCAAATTAAAGGCGAATGTCAATAAACAAATTAACATATGTAAAATACACGGTATCTAAGGCTTCGTTTAGATTGTATAACTTCTAACGAAATTCAACTATGGTACTCATCATTGGTGCTGGGATAGCAGGTCTTACTACTGCTATCGCCCTTCAGCAAAAAGGAATTGACTTTTTAGTGTGCGAAGCTGTCCCTGAAATTAAGTCAGTAGGAGCTGGTATAAGCTTAGCTGCTAATGCAATGCGAGTGCTTCAAAAGCTTGGCATATCTGAAGAGGTGAAAAAGAATGGACATTCAATTTCATCAATGGCTATCCAGGACGAAAACGGAAAACAACTTTCTTTTATTGATTCGCAAAAGTTGAATGTACAACAGGGAATGGAAAATGTGGCTATCCACAGAGGGGAATTGCATCGTATTCTAATTTCAAATGTCAACCAGTCGAAAATAATTACAAACAAAAGGGCTGTTGGATTCGAAGAGAGTCACGATCATGTTTCCGTTTCATTTGAAGATGGTAGTACGTTTGTTGGCAGCGGTGTCATCGTGGCCGATGGAATTCATTCCGTTTTTAGAAAAAAATTAATTCCGAATTCAT
>CBQWHS010000900.1:0-2105 GCA_967728665.1 uncultured Chryseosolibacter sp.
TTTGACATTTTCATTGCTTTCTCCCAAATGGACATTTGCAGCTGCCGCGTGGATAGCTCCGGGATTACTCATTCGGTTTATGCAAGGGTTTAAAATCGGCAAAGCTTTTCTTTTCGGATGGTTAATACTTTTTGCATCCGGAATAATTGCGAATTACAAGGTCATGCCATTTCCCATGGCGTTCATGATTATCATCTCTGCCCAAGTTAGTCTTGTCGCACTCTCACCATATTTATTGAACAGAATTCTTGCGACAACGTTTTCACGAATTTTTAGTACGTTAATTTTTCCCACAGCAGCGGTTGCAATAGAATACATCAACTCATTCCAGGGAAGTGGAACGTGGGGGTCAATTTCTTATTCACAAGTAAGCAACTCTCCACTGATTCAGCTGGCATCAATCACAGGAATCTGGGGCATTTCGTTTCTGATCTACTGGTTTAATGCACTGATAAATTGGGTTGTAAATGAAAACTTTAAGTGGACATCTATTCGACAGGGCGTAATTGCTTTCGCGCTCATTGTAACCGCTGTTTATGTTTTTGGTGTCGCTCGTATCAATCCATATTTCCACGACAAGACAAACAGTGTTCGAGTTGCAGGCATCACCGCTGTAAACCTAAGGCCTGTCGTGGTGATGTATAAGGATGCCTTTGGAAAAGATATTACCATAAACATCGAATCATTAACGCAAACTTCTCCTGAGCTGCAAGAATTGAATAAAGCACTCGCAGAGTTTGTTGCCGATCCATTGAATGAAAAATTTTCAAATACGCATTTGGCATTGACGGCGCAACAGGATGAATTGTTTCTACAGGCAAAACGCGAAGCCCAGGCTGGAGCAAAAATAGTTTCGTTTTCAGAAGCGTTAATGTTCACTGTGAAACCAATTGAAGATAGACTCCTTGAAAAAGGAAAAACATTCGCCAGAGAGAATAACGTTTACCTTATGTTGACAATGGGATCGTTCCTGCCCGGGAAGATTGAATTTGGAACGAAGTACATTGAAAATAAAGCTCTGCTTATTGATCCGAAAGGAAATCTCATCAATACATTTTTTAAAAATAAACCAGTCCCGGTTGTTGAAGGCAGTGTACCGGGTGATGGTAAAATTCCCGTGATAAAAACACCGGTTGGAAATCTAGCGACATCGATTTGCTATGATGCCGATTATCCAACATTGATACGACAAGCAAGTGAACAAGATGCAGATATTTTAATTTTGCCTTCCGGTGATTGGAAGGAAGTGTCGCCTTACCATGGAGATATGGCGCGAATGCGTGCAATTGAAAATGGTTTTTCAATGTTTCGTATGGCGAGCGGCGCCACATCTATTGCTTGTGATTATTATGGGAATATTTTGGGATCGAAAAATTTTTACGACCAAGGAGAAAAAGCGCTGATCGCATACTTGCCGACAAAACGAATTAAAACAATTTACATGAGCATAGGCGATTTCTTTGCATGGTGCTGTCTGGCGTCCCTTATTCTTGCAATGTTATATTCATTGTTTTCCCGTCGAAAGAAAACGATGAAGTTGTAAATGAAAAAAGTCAGAAACGTTTTTATCTTTACCACCTATGACACTTGAACTCTTTCTTCGATACATCCACTTCATTAGTATTTTCGCCATTGTTGGAACATTGGTTAGCGAGCATTTGCTGCTCAAAAAGAAAATAAGTCGGGGAGAACTTAAGCGCTTATCGCGGATTGACATGGTGTATGGAATTGCTGCCTTAACATTGCTTACCGCAGGACTAACGTTGTGGCTGGGGGGCGTGGGAAAACCGACTGAGTTTTATTCAAAGAATTGGATCTTTCATACAAAAATTACATTCTTTCTAACGATAGGTCTGCTTTCCATTTATCCCACAACCTTTTTCATCAAACAATCCAAAGGAGACCCTGATGAAATAGTTGACGTTCCTTCATCTGTTTTTATGATGCTGAGACTTGAACTACTGTTTCTGTTTATTATTCCGATGCTTGCAGGATTAATGGCCCGAGGCGTGGGCTATTACGGCTAGCTATTCAAATAAAATTCTTACCAAAAAGCAGCCTTAGAAATCTTAGCGAAGAGGGCATAGATTGTGACCTTCCTTTGC
>CBQWHS010000901.1:0-2100 GCA_967728665.1 uncultured Chryseosolibacter sp.
CGATTTGGAATTTATTTAGTGAAATAATTGCAACTGCTTTCCTTGTGCTTGGATTGTTATTTATTGGTTTAAATAATTTCGCCGAAGGTCTGAATCCACTTGTTGTGGGATCGCTCATCATCGCTATTGGGTTTGGATTGGGAGGCACTACTGGTTTTGCGATCAACCCTGCGCGTGATCTTGGACCTCGTCTCGCACATTTCATTTTACCGATCAGCGGCAAAGGACATTCCGATTGGGCCTACAGCTGGATTCCTATTATCGGGCCTATTGCAGGTGGTCTTCTCGGTGCATGGATCTTTAAACTTCTCTTTTGATGAAAGCAAAATTTGTTTTGGCGATCGATCAGGGTACCACTAGTTCCCGATCTGTTTTGTTTGATGAAACTGGTAGCATCAAGGGAATATGTCAGCAAGAATTTCGCCAGATCTTTCCACAGTCCGGGTGGGTCGAGCATGATCCGCGTGAAATCCTTTCGTCGCAAATGACAACGCTGTCAAAAGTGCTGAAAGAGAATCAAGTCAATGCATCGGATATCGGTGCCATTGGAATCACGAATCAACGCGAGACTACCATTGTGTGGGATCGAAAAACAGGAGACCCGGTTTACAACGCTATTGTTTGGCAAGACAAAAGAACAGCTCCGATTTGTGAAGAACTAAAGAAGCGTGGTCTTGATGAATACGTGAAGGAGAATACAGGGCTCGTAATAGATTCATATTTTTCCGGAACAAAAGTTAAGTGGATCCTCGATAATGTTCCGGGCGCGCGTGAACGTGCAAACAAAGGTGAGCTTGCTTTTGGAACGGTCGACACGTGGCTTATTTGGAACATGACAGACAAAAAATCTCATGTAACAGATTACACAAATGCATCGCGAACACTACTGTTCAACATCCGAGAGCTGAAGTGGGATAAAAAATTACTTGCAGAATTAAACATTCCTGAGAGCTTGTTGCCGGAAGTGAAGCCTTCGGCAGCGCACTTTGGTGATTTTAAAATTGATCAGACGATATTACCGATCACCGGTGTTGCAGGCGATCAACAAGCTGCGCTTTTTGGCCAGGCTTGTTTTGAACCCGGCATGGCGAAGAACACGTATGGCACCGGATGCTTTATGTTGATGAACACGGGAACGAAGATCCAACATTCTAAAAATGGATTGATCACAACAATCGCCTGGGGGCTCGATGGAAAAGTGGAATATGCACTTGAAGGAAGTGTGTTTATTGCAGGCGCTGCTGTGCAATGGCTTCGTGATAGTTTGCATTTAATTGATCAGTCGAAAGACTCGGAATATTTCGCAACAAAGGCATTGGGTTCAAATGAAGTTTATGTCGTTCCCGCTTTCGCTGGATTAGGCGCTCCGTACTGGGACATGTATGCGCGAGGTGCAATTTTCGGTTTAACACGCGACACTGGCAAAGATCATATCATTAAGGCTACACTTGAGTCGCTGGCATATCAGACGAAGGATGTACTCAACGCGATGGAAGATGATGCTGGATTAAAATTGGCAAGTTTAAAGGTGGATGGTGGCGCTTGCGCGAATAATATTCTCATGCAATTTCAGGCTGACATTCTGGGAACTGAAGTTGAGCGCCCAGAAGTGATCGAGTCTACAGCCATGGGCGCAGCATATCTTGCGGCAATTCAAGTTGGCATGTGGAAAAAAGAGGATATTATTCGAAATCGAAGAATTCAAAAACGATTCGTCCCTCAGATGGAAAAAAATGTACGTGCAAGGCTGTACGATGGATGGAAAAAGGCAGTGGAACGGACTGTCGGTTGGAGCAAGTAGATTGGATACTGTGCGCGAAATAATTGTCAAATCTGTACTCAATAAAAAAAAGAAACGCGATTCATGGTTTCTTGACGACTACACACTTAATCCCTATGAAGGCTGTAGTTTCAATTGTCAGTATTGTTACGTGCGAGGCAGTAAGTACGGGGAGAACATGGAAGATACACTGGCTGTAAAAATTAACGGGCCGGCTATACTTCAACGACAGCTCGCGTTACGTTCCCGAAAAAATCAACAAGGAATTATTGCATTGGCTTCGGCAACCGATCCTTACATAGCAGCAGAAACAAAATATC
>CBQWHS010000902.1:0-2095 GCA_967728665.1 uncultured Chryseosolibacter sp.
TCGTCTTCTCCCGCTTTGTTTGCAAAACGGAAATAAGCCGTTTCCATTCCAAACATGAAAATGGTATTTACGACTGCGACATACGCAAACAATTTTGTGATTACTCCGAAATCCTCCGGCTGAAAAACGCCTGTGTGGAGAGGAAGCAAAAGGAAGTTGAAGAATCGCGGGATCATACTTCCAAGGCCATACAACAACGTGTCGCCCGCGAGTCGTTTCAGTTTATTCATGAGGGACTTTTATCATTTGCCTGTAAAAGTAGCGTTTCGTTTTTCTAAGAAAGCAGAAGTTCCTTCCTTGAAGTCAGATGTGGTGGCACATTCGGAAAATGTTTTCGCTTCGGTGTCGTATCCTTTTTGCTCAAATTGAAAACCAGCGTTGACACTCTTTATAACGCCGGCAACGGCAAGCGGGCCTTTTGTCAAAATTTTTGCAACGGTTTTTTGCGCGAGGTTTATTAGCTCATCGCGATTTGCGACAACCTGATTAACAAGACCAAGATTTTTTGCTTCCGCAGCGGAGATCAAATCCGCTGTCAACATAAGTTCGAGTGCTTTGCCTCTTCCAACTAACTGTGTGAGCCGCTGAGTCGCGCCGTAGCCAGGAACGATTCCCAGATTTACTTCCGGCTGTCCAAATTTGGCATTTTCAGTTGCGAATCTCATGTGACACGACATCGCCAGTTCGCATCCACCACCGAGAGCAAAACCATTGATCGCAGCGATAACTGGCTTTGGAAAATCTTCAATGTATTTGAAAAGCTGTTGTCCTCGCTTTGACAGTTCAAGCGCTTTCTCGGCCGACAATGAAGACAGTTCTTTAATATCTGCCCCGGCAACAAAGGCTTTTTCCCCAGACCCAGTCAAAATTACGGCCCGAATTGCGTTGTCAATTCCCGCCTCAAATATTTTTTTTAGCTCATCTAAAACTTGAAAATTAAGAGCATTCAATTTTTCTGGCCTGTTTATGGTGATTTCGAGGATGCCGCCTTCTAGTTTGTATAAAACCTGGGTTAGATCTTGTGGTAGCATAGACATGGTTTTGAAGAGCGCAATTACTTGAATTTTACTTACTTTTGGTGTTGGTCTAGTATTAATTGTACCTAATTATGTCAGCTATGGGGCGCTATTTCGCTTTAGTTCTTGTGTGTTTCTCAGTCACTGCGGGTTTCGCTGCAACGTGGACAACTTGTGGAAGTGGAACTTGGGGTGACAATTCGGGAAACACTACCCTTCAATTTTCTAATGGCGGAGCATGTACAAATCCATATTCAATCACATTTGTAGCAGGAGATATAATCGTATTCGCGGCAAGTCAAACAGTTACTGTAGCGGCAAATATTAATTTAACCGGTATTTCCAATTTAACGGTGGAGTTTCATGGTGCTGTTATTTTTGATAACGGCAAATTTGATCTGAGTGCGGATTCGCAGGTGAAATTATTTGCGGGAAGTTCGGTGACTTGTGCTGGGGGTTGTGGCAATAATGATCAGATTGGAATCGGTAGCAATACATATAGCGGAACTGAAATCGACCAGATTAACAACAGCCCGCGTCCAACATCGGTCACCCAGTCAGGCGTAACTCCGGTAAAACTCCTTTTCTTCAAAGCAAAAAACGCGGATGAAAAAGCTATTGAACTTGTCTGGGCCACGGCAGAGGAAAAAAATTTCGACTACTTTTCAATTGAACGATCAACTGATGGAATGGAATTTTCAGAAATCGCAAGGGTGAAAGGTGGTGGTACGTCTCTGGTGAAAAGAAACTATTCATATACAGACGCCAATCCTTTAGTCGGGCGATCCTATTATCGATTGGTGTCCGTTGATTTCGATCTTTATACTGAAGCATTCAATGTCATCTCCGTGAATACCAAAGCAGGCAAAAATATTACTGTTTATCCAAACCCAGTTGTCAACGGTCATTTTTCAGTTGATCTGAATTTTCAAACAGACTCAGATTTGAACGCTTTAGTCACCGACCTTACCGGGATAGAAATAGCAAAATTTAAGATCAGCGAAAGATCAAATGCGTTGGATCTTGATCTAAAGCCTGGGACTTATCTGGTTAAAATTTCCTCGGGCGATTTTACTTCA
>CBQWHS010000903.1:0-2093 GCA_967728665.1 uncultured Chryseosolibacter sp.
TTCGTACTGTTCTGTCACTGCTTGGTGTTACAATAGGAATCTTCGCGATCATCACCGTTCTAACCTTAGTTGATTCACTTTATTTCAACATTAAAAACAGTTTCAATTTTCTGGGCGCTGATGTGATTTACGTTGCTAAGTTTCCATGGGACGGTGGCAAAAGCGATGGACAGGATGGAAGAAACTGGTGGCTGAATTATGTTAGAAGACCAAATCCATCGTACAACGAATACAAATTTCTGAGAGATAATCTTCGGTCAACCAGCGCGATTTCAATTTATGCATTTGCTGGCAACGTAACTGCAAAGTACAAGAGCAACAGCATCGGCCAACTACTTCTTCGTGGTGCATCAAATAGTTATGATCAGATCTTCGAAGTCGATATTGTGCAAGGACGCTACTTTACTGCCGATGAGCTCGCTGCAGGAAGGAATGTTGTGTTGATCGGCAATGAAGTGAAGAAGTCGCTGTTCGGAGAAAATTCCAATCCCGTGGGCACGAGGATTAAAGTCAAGGGCCTTTGGTTCGTGATCATCGGTGTAATTAAAAAAGAGGGACAGAGTTTTTTAGGAACTCCGAGCAACGATTTTAGTTGCATCATTCCGTATGACTCCTTTCGAAAATTTTATTTGACAGGAACGGGACGACAGCGAGAAGTTCCGTCGGTCATCGGAATAAAGGGACACTCATTAGATTTCGGTTTAGTGAATTTGGAAAATGACATCCGTGGTTTAATGCGAACAAGGAGAGGATTAAAACCCTATCAGCGTGATTCTTTCGCGCTCAATCGCCCTGAAGCAATTATCAAAAGTATTGAGCCGGTTTTCGATTTCATGACAACTGCGGGTTGGGTGATCGGAGGTTTCTCAATTTTAGTCGGGGGCTTTGGAATAGCCAACATTATGTTTGTTTCGGTGAAAGAAAGAACAAGTATTATTGGTTTACAGAAATCATTGGGCGCGAAAAATTATTTTGTTTTGTTTCAATTTCTTTTCGAAGCCATATTCCTCAGTTTGATCGGAGGTCTTGCAGGATTATTTCTCGTCTACCTGATTACATTTATTCCCTTGGGTGATTTAGTCGTGACGCTCAGCGTTAAAAATATTGTCCTGGGTCTCGGTGTCTCTTCGGTCATCGGACTTGTCTCAGGAATTATTCCCGCAGCAATGGCCGCAAGACTCGATCCGGTGAATGCATTGCGGGCAGCATAAGAATTGAATCCAGTTTAACCACCGAGAAATAATACAGAGACGAATTCTAATAGAACCATACATTTTCTCCGCGTGTCTCTCGGTTCTCTGCGGTAAGAAATTTGAAATTTCACCAGATATAAAAGACTCGCCATCACTTACTACCTTTTCAATTCTTATAACAAATCAAACTCTTATTTGTGCAATTTTTCTCTGCGCTCCTCAGCGCACTCTGTAGTAAAAAAACTGGCGTCAGTATCGGATCTGCTAACTTTTTTAGATTAAAAATACTAAACTAAAACAGCTCTGGAATCGTTATCTTTGCAGCACAAATCTTTAAAGTTATGGACATCCAGGCAGAGAAGTTACAGTTGATAGAATGGCTCGCAACGTTGACTGACATAAAAGTAATTCAAGAGATTAAGTCTTTAAAAAAAGAAACTGATAAGAATTTATTCAATCGTTACAACGATTTCGATCTAGTTAATCGTGCGAAAGCTTCAAGTGAAGACATCGAAGCAGGCAAGACAACAAAATTAGCAGACTTTAAAACCGAGGTTGAAAGTTGGAGACAGTCAAGAAATACGAAGTAGAAATTACCTCGCACGCTAAGCTGCATTACTTTCAAATACTCGAATACTTCTATGAGTACATGTCTTATGAAAGCGCTTCAAAGAAAGCTGAAGACCTTTATGAAATAATCTATTCGTTGGAGACACTACCTGAAAGAGGTTCTTTGGAATTAACACTTCAGCCACTTCAAAAAGAACATCGGTATTTATTATACCATAGCACATCAAGGACCACGATAAAAATTATTTACTATCTGGACAAAAAAAGAGGAGTGATCTATGTAACGGATTTTTTTCCTACCGAAATGGATGAGAAAAAAATAAGAGACAG
>CBQWHS010000904.1:0-2092 GCA_967728665.1 uncultured Chryseosolibacter sp.
TGTTCATGGAGTAGCAAAAGTGATGTAAAGTAAAGGTACTTCGATCAGGTACCAAACAACGAATTATAATAATCCACAATCTGGGTTAAATCAACCTTGTCATCTGTCTTGAGGTGATTTTCATGAATGAATTTATCCACCGAGTCAGATTTGCTTCCCATTTTGTCAAGCAGATCATTACGTGTTCCTTTAAACTCCGTGATGTTTCCCTTCTCATCCAAAAAATAGTAGCGATAAGATAAGACGAGCTTTGTGTACATCCCAAAATACACAGAGCGGTATGATTTATATTCCAAAAATTCCCGGGAAAGCAATGTTAATTTTCCTTCGTCCAGCAGCTCAAAAAAAATTGGTGCTTTATAGCCCGTTTGTGTTGCAAAAGGCAAGGCAAAAAATCTTCGATACTGATGAATGGCTAGCTCATAGATCTCAAAAAACAAAACCTTCCTGGCCGTAAAGACTTCGGCTTTCTGATTGTTCACAGCGAACTGAACGAGATCTTGTTGAAAATCATATTTGATTTGGCCTCGAAGAGTATCGCCGGACTCAAGTACCAACTTGCCCTGGTGCCAGAGTTCCGATGGAAACTGAGCCAACACCTGATGCTGATGGAAAACAAGAAAAATCAAAAGCAGCAAACTGCACAACCTCAATTTCAGTATCTGCTTCCTTATCGACATTATTTATTTTTCAAAATATTGTGGCCAAGCTTATCCCGTTTCGTCAGAAGATATTTTTCGTTATGTGGATTAGGAGAAACTTCAATTGGAACATTATCGACTATTTCCAATCCATAGCCCATTAATCCAACACGCTTCTTCGGATTATTCGTCATCAACTTGATTTTCGTGATGCCAAGATCACGGAGAATTTGCGCACCAACTCCGTAGTCTCTCTCATCCATATCGAATCCTAATTTCAAGTTCGCCTCAACGGTATCCCAACCTTCCTCCTGCAATTTGTATGCGCGAAGTTTGTTGAGCAATCCAATTCCTCGCCCCTCCTGCTTCATGTATAACACAACGCCCGTTCCCTCCCGGTCAACCATATCCATTGCGTGGTGAAGCTGCGATCCACAGTCGCAACGACAACTCCCAAAAATATCACCTGTGACGCACGAGGAGTGAACACGAACCAACACTGGCTCATCTTTTAACCAACTTCCCTTTACCAGCGCCAGGTGAACATCATGCGTATTTGTTTGCTCGAATGCAATTAATTTAAAATTGCCATGCTCTGTCGGCATGTCTACTTCAACCTGTCGGCTTATCAATGACTCTTTCTTAATTCGGTATTCAATCAAATCTTTTATAGAGACAAGTTTTAAGTTGAACCGCTTCGCCACTTTTACGAGATCAGGAAGCCTCGCCATGGTTCCATCTTCATTCATAATTTCCACCAATACACCCGCAGGTTTGAAACCCGCAAGTCGCGCGAAGTCAATGCCTGCTTCCGTATGTCCTGCTCTTCTAAGAACGCCACCGCGTTTTGCTTTTAATGGAAATATGTGACCAGGTTTGCCCAACTCTTCAAGTTTTGTTGCCGGATCAACCAACGCACGAATGGTTTTAAAGCGATCGTGAGCAGAAATTCCAGTAGTGCAACCATGGCCAATCAAATCGACAGAAACGGTGAAGGGCGTCTCAAATGCTGCTGTGTTCGTGCCCACCATAAGTTCAAGGTTCAACTCCTCACAACGATCTTCGATCAGCGGAACACAAATCAAACCTCGACCATGAGTCGCCATGAAGTTTACAATCTCGGGCGTGATGCACTCGGCAGCACAGATGAAATCACCTTCATTCTCGCGATCTTCATCATCAACCACGATAATCACTTTTCCGTTTTTCACGTCTTCAATCGCGTCCTCGATCGTATCCAGTTTTATTTCGCTCATGGGTTTTAAATTCAAGTTTTCCTTATTGATGCCGGAGACTCTTAAGTGCAAGAATCAGCACGCATGCTTCTATATTACACAATTTAACGGCCATTAAGTTCCCTATTTCGCCACTACAATGCCGAGTATCGAAGCGATTTCCTTTTCAGCTCCTTTCAACTGCTCATGGATCGTAAAGTATTTTTCGAGATCAAC
>CBQWHS010000905.1:0-2086 GCA_967728665.1 uncultured Chryseosolibacter sp.
TCGACAGAACTGTTCGTCTCGCTGTCGCGGGATTTAATGCCGGAAAATTTTCTGACGAAAACGGCGATGATTATGACATCATCTTAACTAAAAACAAACCTGAGCATCCAACGATGGATGCATTGGAAAATTTATATGTGAACAATAATCAGGGCAGAGCGGTACCGTTGAAACAACTCGCCAATCTTCAACTCGAATCTTCGCCTTTAAATATTAGACATCAAGACAAGCTGCGCACAGTTTCTATCAACGCGTTCGTACAAAAGGGATTTCTGGTTGACAAGGTGATCCAAAACGTGATTACTAAAATGGATCAAGTTAAATTCCCTACCGGATACAGCTACGAAATGGGCGGAGAATTGGAAAGCAGGAATGAATCCTTTGGTGGATTTGCCAGCGTTGTCATCGTAACGATTTTTCTTTTCATCGCCGTGTTAATTCTGGAATTCAAAACATTCAAGAGCACATTAATTGTGTTGTCTGTGATTCCACTTGGGGTTGTAGGTGCAGTGATCGCATTGTTGGTCACAGGCAATTCGTTGTCGTTTGTAGCAATCATCGGACTTATTGCCCTTGCGGGGATTGAAGTGAAAAACACAATTTTACTGGTGGACTTCACCAATCAGCTGAGATCACAAGGGAAATCTCTCGAGGAAGCAATTCGTGAGGCAGGCGAAGTAAGATTTCTGCCAATCATTCTGACATCCCTTACCGCCATCGGTGGTTTGATGCCAATAGCAGTTTCAACCAATCCTTTGGTTTCTCCATTAGCGATTGTGTTGATCGGGGGATTGATCAGTTCCACGTTGTTATCAAGAATTGTAACACCGGTGGTTTATAAACTGATGCCGCCAAAAATAGAAGTGATATAAAAAGCAAAAGCGTCTGACAGAATTTTGTCAGACGCATTTTTTTTATCCACGCAGTTTATCGAGTAGTCGATTTAATTCTTGCGCATCGGATTTAGAAATATTTTTCAATGCTGCTGCCCAGTCTCCCGGATCTGCGTCAATTTTCTTCAGTGTAGCCAGTCCTTTTTCAGTAATAGAAATATCAACCTGCCTGCGATTGTTCTCACAAATTTCTCGATTCACCATTCCTTTTTGTCTGAGTTTTTCAACAAGCCGCGTTGCATTGCTGCTCTTGTCCAACATTCTGCACGTGATGTCCGCTAACATCATTTTTTTTGGATGACTTCCGCGTAGAATTCTCAAAACATTAAACTGCTCAGGCGTGATGTCGTGACCTTTAAGACGATTAGCGCTCAATGTGTGCAAATGACTTGCTGTGAACAAAACATTGATGGCCGCTTTTTCGACTTCGCTAATAAATTTTTCCTGTTGGATATCCTGTTCCAGGCTCATAACCGCAAATGTACGAACGATTATTGTATATACAATGGTTTATATGTAGAGACGCTATGCATAGCGCTCTACATATCATAATATTTTAATTTTTGTGGGATGGCTTAATTTAAAATCGCTGCGCTTATTATTCACACCAATTTTTTTATTGACGTAACCTTTGTTGTATGCTTTAACGCGCGCTTCAAACTCCACTTCACATCCTTCTTTAATGCCTGCTTTTTCAAAGCCTGCTGTATAAGCAAACCAAAGATGATCGGTAACAATTTTACCGGACTCAACATCAATAATGTTATTCAGAAGAACAGTCATTTCAGAATGGCCTTGATAATTGACTTTTCTTCCAAAGCGAATAAATATTGCTTTGAATTTTTTTCTTACGCCTTCGTTCGCGGCTAATTTTTTTCGCATGGTTCAGTTGAGCACCTGCGGTGCTGAGACCCTATATATGGCGTCTCAAACATTTTTTTATCCGGGAATTTCCGTAATCACAACTTTTTCCATTACATCACCCTGGCGGATCTGATCGATCACATCCAATCCTTCATACACTTTTCCAAAAACGGTATGGTTGCGATCCAAATGTTTTGTGTTTTCACGATTGTGGCAAATGAAAAATTGTGAGCCTCCAGTGTTTCTTCCGGCATGTGCCATTGATAACACACCACGGTCATGATATTGATTTTCCCCAGTCAATTCGCAGTCGATTTTGTATCCGGGAC
>CBQWHS010000906.1:0-2078 GCA_967728665.1 uncultured Chryseosolibacter sp.
AGAGGTCCGGAATAAATCGACCTGGTGCGATTTCATGTTGATGATCAAAATGATTTCCAGCAGCGAGCAATGCGCGTTGTAATATTTTTTTTATGTTGATTTGATCGTTTATCAGAATATTGTTCATGAGAATTGGTTGAGTAGCGGCATGTTGGTAAGATTAGCTATTTGAAAGGTGAATATTTCTTCATTGCATCTGCCATAGCGTGTGACTCGGGCTGATTTCTTTTTTCCAGCTGATGTACAATCTCATTGTGATTGACTTTATCACGATTTTGAGAAAGCTTGTAGGCCGCTTCAAGATTCGTGATCTCGATTTCAAAACCAACGAGTGCCTGGATGTGATTTTCCAAAAATACCGGCTGCATTTTCTCTACAGAAACCGGATTGACAGAATGCTTTTCATACTTGTCCACCATCTGCGTTAAGGCAGCCACCAATTCATTGCCTTCAATTATCCGTAACGTCCCGTAAACATGCACTGCTATATAATTCCATGTTGGAACGTTTTCATGATTGTACCAGGACGAAGAAATGTATGCGTGTGGCCCCGAGAAAATTGCCAAGACTTCTTTGTCTGACTCAAAATTTTTCCATTGAGGATTGATTTTGGCGATGTGGCCCGTCAGCTTTTTTCCATCTGCAGACAGTAGTAACGGAATGTGCGATGCCCAAAGCTTGCCATTGGTCTCATTCACGAGAATACCAAAACCATTTGCCTCGATAAATTGCTTAATCTCTGAATCGTTTGTGTTTCTAAATTGCTTCGGTATGTACATGTGAATGAGTAATCGTTTATTTTAATACGTGCGACAAAATTTCATTTACGCGAACAAGATGATGATCGTCATGTTCGGCGTCAAAATAGGCAAGATCGATGGGCGTCATCATCACTTTTAAGCGCGGATGCAGTGAAGCTTTCGACAAATCGCCTTCATTCAGCTCACCATATTTTTCAAGATTTAGCTTACGATTGCGCCGAAAATAATTTATGATTTCATCAATATGCTGTGCATTATAATCTCTTGAGGGTTGAATCACGGCTGGCGACATTGGCGAAATCCCATTTATCATTTCATTGATTCGCTTCAGCGCGATTTCGTCTACTTCTGCAAGGTGTGCCAGGTTTTCTTTGACAGACCATTTGCCATCTAACTTGAACGAAAGCATTTGATCATCAATGCCGGCAACTTTCTCCTTCATGCGTGACGCGGTTCCTGACAATCTTTCCAGGTAAAATGGAAGCATACCAACGGGCAGTCCAAATGTGAAATTGCGCTGAAACCATTCCGTTTTTTTCATAGCGTAATTCGTTTGCCTAAAATTGTTACACTGCGTTCAACACCATCGAGTTCTGCGACATTTTGAAAATAGCCCCATGGCTCGAACCCAAAATATTTAAACAACTTCAGGCTGGGCTCGTTATGAGAAAATATATAGCCGAGGAGTGTCTTCAGTCCAAGCTTTGGACTTTCATTTATGGCGTGCTCTAAAATCTTTTTACCAAATCCTTTGCCTCTGAAATTCTCGTGAAGGTAAATACTGATTTCAGCCGTGGCATGATACGCTGGTCTTTCTACAAATGAATGGAATGCCACCCAGCCGATAATCGAACCTTCTGTCTCCACAATCCACAATGGCAGTCTTCCTGGTTTGTGTTTGTGAAACCACTCCATTTTACTTTCAACGGTAACGGGAACAGTGTCCGCAGTGACCATGCGGGATGCCACCGTTGAATTGTATATCTCAACAACGGTTTTTAAGTCGTCAATTCTGGCATCGCGGAACGTCATATTATTTTTCGATAACAACTTCAGGTAAATGGTGTACCGGAAATTTTACAGAGCGAGCAATAAAACACATTTTGTTTGCATCGTGATGGAGGTCATTCGCCCGGGCAGTCATCGTATTGTCTTTCACAGTCACAAGTGGGCGGAGCGTTACCTCAACAAATTGTCCACTTCCATCTTTGTTCTCTTCCATCACACCGGAAGCATTGTCCATATAAGCAGTAACAACAACCCCGTTGACAGCAGCCAGGTGCAAATACCAAAGCATGTGACAACTCGATAAAGACA
>CBQWHS010000907.1:0-2061 GCA_967728665.1 uncultured Chryseosolibacter sp.
AGAAATTGAATATTGCCATGGATGACAACCTGGTCGCTTTTTTCAATTCGCTATGATTCCGCTGATCAATTTGCTATGCCCGATTTTTTTATTTGCGGTAATTTGTTTGAACTCACAAACGGATTCAACAAAACAGTTGGATAGAAAATACCTATGGCCGCACTTTCAATTAAATGAAACATACGAGACATCCAAGCGATTAACGTTTGATGCCAAAGAAGCAACTGGGCATGATATTCAAATTGAAAAAGCTTTTATCGAGCTTGATCGGTTGAAAAGTAATCGGCAAATTATTATTTATGTCGCCATTGTCACCTGCATATTGATAGTAAGCTTCTTGGCCTTTGTGCTGGCGATTCACTCGCGAAGCAAATCTAGTAGTTTGAATAACATGGCAGCTCTCGCGCAGGAGAATCAAAGGCTGTTGGAAGAAGTTGACATTAGCGCTTCAACGTACGATGCGCTCACCAAAGCCGTCACCAGCAAAGTGAAGGAGCTGACCACGTCTACATTTTTTATGATCCAAAAGGGAGAATTACTCCACGCAGTGAAAGGCGAAATTGCAAGCGCGGACGCAAGCTCAGAGCAGGATGCTGCCACTCGACTTTCGAAACTGTCTTCGAAAATATCTTTCACAATAACATCGGAGCGGAATTGGGAACTGTTTCGAACGCAATTCGAAAAAATGCACCCTCGATTTTTTAGTTTACTCTCATTGAGTTTCCCTAATCTCAATGGCAACGATTTGAAAATGTGTGCGTTTATCAAAAGTAATCTTAGTGTAAAGGAAATCGCAACGTTTATGGACATATCGCCGGATAGCGCAAAAGTTGCAAGGCATCGGCTGAAAAAGAAACTGAATTTAAACTCCGACCAGGACCTCGGTGAATACTTAATGGACTTTAAACCACTCATCGAAAAAGTAAAAAGATCGACTAACAATTAAGTGAAATTGTTTCACGCGGTTAAGGCGTTTTGTAAGCCAACAATCACAAACAGACCATTTTCATTATCCAGATCTGATTTCTCAAGAAGTGATGAATAAAATGTTTTAAACAGAGCGCATTGTCTGATTGAGCGTCTATAATCAATGGTGTTCACCTGATATTAACTCTATTTGTTTGCCTTGTCACTTATTGTTCCCCACATCAAAACTATTAGTATACTCTAAAAAAGTGCATCACGGTTTTTTCACAGCTAGTTTTACTGCTCCTTATTTAACACCTAAATAGGTGGAGTTAGGCATATATAGGTAAGAGTTAGCCGCTAGTTAAGGTTATTAGTTAAGGTTAATTCAGGTCAGTAAGGCCTCTTCAGACGGGGGAGGCTTACTTTCTCTTCAACTAAAAATTATTGCATGTCCTTCAAGATCGTTTTTTCTATCGTCTTCCTATTTGTTCTCATTAAAATTGATGCAATGGCCCAATGCCAATTTTCGTCCGGAGACGTTTGTAGCCATTCACTCAAGAATGGAGCACACTATGTTAAAATATTCAAGATTGACAATGAGAATGGCGTAAAGGATAAAATTGAGTATTCCTACGTCATGACAAAGAACACTACGTACACAATTACTCTATGTGAAAAAGAGAATATTCAACTCAGCGCATTAGATGTGACTATTTATGATGCCTACAGAAACAAGATTGCCGTGCTTAAACCTCTTCGAGAGGAAGGACTGAATTTTATATGTGCTTCGACCGGTATTTATTATATCGAGTTCAGAGTATCTGAAGAACAGAAATTTTGTGCCACAACAATTCTTGGATTTAAACGGAACGAAAGGGGCCTAACACCAGGCCAGTAAGGTTTTTCAAAAAAGTCACCGTACATTTCAGGAAATTTTAACCTTAATGACGCGGTCCTTACTTGTTCTATTCACCCTGAAGTTTGCAATCTCTTTTTCGCAAGCACCGGTTACGGCTAAAGTCGGTTATGCCGATGTTGGGTATATTGTTTCCAAATTGCCTGAATTCAAAGACATTCAGGATCAATATTCCGAGGCTGAAAACAAGTATAAAACTGAAATTCAGCTGAGAGGTCAGGAATTTCAAAAACAAT
>CBQWHS010000908.1:0-2060 GCA_967728665.1 uncultured Chryseosolibacter sp.
CAACAAGGAGATCGCTCAGTTGATGTTAAACATTTCCATAGCGAGATACCCATATAACCAAAGCCCGTTGAGTAGTACGTTCAAGGCAGAGGGTAGACTGCACGAAGTAGAGAACATGATTTACATGACTGATATATGAACTTACGATTTATGGTTGTTGCTCCATTTGAAAATTTTTCAGATGTAATCATTCTATCCCCTTTATCGCTGAAGCGCATGTAATTTCAAACTGTTTGGTGGCGATTCCGATCAAGCTAGGGCATTCTTTTGTTCTATTGAAAAAGTCTGCTATGGTGTCAAAGGGATTAAAAACAGAAAGGTTGCCTTAAGGACAACCTTTCTGTTCGGAAATTACAAGAATATACTATTACACATTCGAATTGTTATGCAGAGAATGTAGCCAGGTTCAATGCTGCCCCTGTTTTTTTGCGTATGATGTAAGAGACCTCATCTTCAATTGGAAAATTGGTCTTATTACTTAACACTACTTCTTCTGCCAGCATTTTATAGTTGGCAAGCAACTTCATAAATGCTTTGTCGTAATAGGTTCGGTTAGTTGCCTCAGCTTTGATTTTCGACAACAGTGACTCTGGATTCGTAGTTGATAAATTCGAATGTTTCAGAATGTTATCCAGCACGGACAAATTCAACCTGGCGAGGTTGAGTTCGCGTACCAGCTCAATAGACTTCCACAATGCCTCGTGTGATTGTGAAAAATCGTAGGACTTGTGTTCCTGGGCGTCGACCAGCATGTAATTACCGTGCGCCTCTGTAATCTCAAATAATGAGTTACTCTCCTTGTGCTTGATCTTCATTTGGTAACGGGTTAGATGATATCAGATAGCATCTCAGGATCCCTTTATTAACTTCTCAACGCCAAGGCGTTTTTTTCGTGGATGGATTAGCAAATTTTATCCATAGGTAAATGAAGCGGGCATAATTTTTTCCAGCGTGTCAATTAAATCAGAAACGAAGCTTTTGCTCATTTGCGATAGATGGTCCAGGTCAATTAATAAAATAAATCCTTAAAATGTTTTGACTGACAATCCGCTCCATCAAATACGTTGTATAAATTAGTTGCTTGAGTCCGCCTTTTTCGGTCTCAAGACATTTAATCTTACCCTTTGGGAACTCCTAAGGTTGAATGTGAAAACAAAGGCAGTTGCGTTAGACGGACGCAACTGCTTTTTGAAATGGCTGTTTGCAGCCACTACAAAGGGTAAGCTTTCTTAAATGATATGGCGAGGAAAAAGATTTTTATTATTGATGATGATGACAGCGTGCGTGACATGCTGAAGATGATTTTCGAGAAGGCGGGATATGAGATTGAAATCTCTCATGACGGCCAATCCGTTTATTATCAGCAACGAGAATGGCCTGATTTATTTTTGCTAGACAAACATCTCCTGAATTATGATGGCTTAGAGATTTGCCGTTATCTGAAATCGAAAGATCAGACACGCACGATCCCCGTTATTATGCTTTCGGCAACTCCGGGTGTCGAACCACTGGCGCGTGAAGCTGGCGCCGATGATTTTATGGAAAAACCATTCAATTCGGCACTTCTGATGACAAAAGTCTCTAAACTACTCCAATAGCTTCCAATATCGAAATTCTTCTATTTTTGTGCTGAAATAACCAGAGCAAATGAGTTTGTTAGACTTTGAAAAGCCTATTGCCGAGCTGGAATCGAAGCTGGAAGACATGAAACACCTTGCCAGCGATAGCGACAAAGAGGTCCAGGCTGCGGTAAAAGCATTAGAAAAAAAGATCCTTGAGTTAAAGAAAGAAACTTTTGAAAATCTTACAGGTTGGCAGCGCGTTCAGCTCTCCAGGCATCCTGACCGACCTTATACACTCGATTACATTTACGAGATCACCACGGACTTTATCGAACTGCATGGCGACAGAACGGTAGGAGACGATAAAGCAATGATTGGAGGTTTCGGTACTATCGATGGCAAAACCTATATGCTCATTGGTCAGCAAAAAGGTCGTAACACAAAACAACGTCAGCTAAGAAATTTTGGGATGGCAAATCCTGAAGGATATCGGAAGGC
>CBQWHS010000909.1:0-2058 GCA_967728665.1 uncultured Chryseosolibacter sp.
CCGACAACCTCTACTAAATACTACAAGCGAAACAGCGCTGGTAGACAGGCGGTAACTCAGACTAAATATTTTTATCAATAGAAATCTGAAAATAAAAAAGAGGCTACAATATTCGCAGCCTCTTTTTTTTCGTAAATATTTTATCAAGCCTTGATAAACGGCTGGATGATTGTCGTGATCTGCGCTTTCGTCAACGGTTCGTCAAAGGCTTCCGTTTTAGAAGTTTCCGATAATGATGCCAGCGAGTCGATCGAATTCAAACTTGTTCCAGCATGTGTGATATTATCCTCACCGGCATAAACAGATGCAACGGCACCGTTCGGTTCAGCCTTTGTTATCCATCCTTTGATTGGTTGAGTGATACTTTTTCCGCGCAATCTCCGGACGACCGCCGAATGCCGAGCTTCAACGCTATGAATTTTTAATATCGCTGTCAGTGTTTCGTTGTCGGCTTGCAAGGATGCAATTTGACCCTTATATGCTCTGACGCCAGCATCTTCCAGTGTTTGTGCCACTTGAAGAAATGTTGAATAACTGGTGAACACACTTGCATATGCTCCACCCGCGGTAAAATCAAAAGTCGGCTTTTGAATTGCGGATGTGCCCAATGCATTTTTCAGAAAAGCAACGTGAGCGATCTCATGTTTTTTTATTTGAGTAAATATGGCAAGATCAGCCGCAGGAATTAAAGTCATACCGGGACCGGTGGCTGAGGTATAAAATTCACTTTCAAGATACTCGAGTGTGAGTGCAAAATTTAGCGTTTCAACAATTGGCGAATTTTGCGCCTTCACGATTTTAGGAATCAGTGACAACGCAAATGGAAGGGCTGCGAGCGAAGTCTTCAATGTCGATTTCCCAGCACGCTTCATAAAACCCCGGCGCGAAGCCTCGAAGGTCACCTCTTCGTGATCAAGCTTACTTAAATCCAGGAGTTGAAAAATTTTTTGAATATTCATGGGAGGTCTTTTTAAGTCGTTGGAAGATTGTTCACGTTGATCTTTGTCGTAATGTATTTACCAGCGATTTCCATTGCTTCCTGTGGTGAAAGTGCTCTGTCTAAACCTGATTCATCAACTACATCATCGCCTGCGAAAGTGGCAGAGCGAGGACTTAGCAAGTCACGAACAGATGCCGAGTGACGCGCTTCTACGGAAACAATTTTTGAAACCACAATTAGTAAATTTGTATCCGTCAGCAACTTCGCAGCATAATTGTAAGCCGCCAAACTCATATCTTCCAGATCTTGCGCGAGAAGCAACACCTGAGTTCTATTCGAAAACGCCACGCCTTTGAAATTAGATTCAATCGCCTCAATGGCATCAATGCCAAGAGCATTCTTTACATAGTCACGATGAATAATTTCGTGATCGCGAATTTCCGTGAAAACTGTCTGCTCATCCTGGTTGAATGTTGTTGTAAAAGAAGCATCCTCTGTAACAAGTTTGTAAAATTCGGCTTGCAATTGTTCCAGCACATAAAAATAATTGAGCAGTCCGATATCGCCCTCGCCAACATTTACGACCGCGTCAGTGTCGGAGTCGTCACAGCTTGTTAAAATGCTTGCGGCGACTACGGAGCCGCCGGACAGCTTTATAAATGACCTGCGATCCAGTATTTGAAATATTTTATTGTTCATGGGATTGATTGGTCTGAGGAAAATGATCTGATACTATTAACGACTTCCGTTGATGATTTAGGTCACGAACTATATTTTACTTGCCCGCTCACATTGTATTGCTCGAAAAGCGATTATCAAATTAATAGCAAATTGTCAAACAATTGAATCAATTGCAAAGATAACGCAGATTTGAGTTGTTTATTGGTTGACTCGTCCGGTGAATTGGTCGTAGGGATGTATTCCAGTTAATAGGTTGCGCAAGTTGTCATTGGTCATTATGAATGCTCTGCAACTTTAATTTCGTTATTCCAGTATTCACTCTTCCCCTTATCTTCGCGCAATCAATATGGAACTTCGAACAAGGCAACGCATCTCACTTAGTATTTTTTTCTTTTTGTCGGGATTTTGTTTTGCCTCGTGGGCATCACGAATCCCAA
>CBQWHS010000910.1:0-2056 GCA_967728665.1 uncultured Chryseosolibacter sp.
AAAAAACGGTGCCTTAACGCGAACCCGAAAAGCCTAAAGGAAAGTCACAGACCATGAGTACGAACAACCTGCCTCTTGGTTTTATTGCCGCTTGTTTCCCGTCATTCATCTTTTGTATAACGTGTAGTACTTCGCAAACGGTTACACCTAACCAGAACATCAAAAAGATGTGAGTTTTTTACACTCGTCATTCTATAATTATTATTATTGGCGGAGCCCATCAAAATTATCCAAACCCAATGAAGTACACATTTATCAAGTCACAAATTTTAAATCAGTTTAAGGAAATTACTCAACGTCAACAGCAACAGTTTATCGAGGCCTCGTCGTACGTGCAGCAAATTGTGGACGGAAATCTGGATGCACCAATGCCTGCCGACCTTGAGGGAAGCCCGCTTGGCTCACAGCTAAGTGAGTTGCAGAAACATCTTAAACAGATTTCGCTAAGTGAACAAGAACGAAACTGGCTGAACGTCGGTCTGGCGAAGTTTGCAGACATACTTCGTAACAAGGAATCTCTTGATTTAAAAAATCTGGCTGATAATATCATCGCCAATGTTGTGAAGTACGTTGATGCAAATCAAGGCGCTATTTTTCTTTATGAAGATGTCGCTGGCGATGAGCATTTGCAAATGCTTTCCTGCTACGCATACGATCGCAAAAAACATCTTAACAAAAGAATAGGCTTAGGCGAGGGACTTGCAGGTCAATGTGTTCTTGAAAAGGACGTGATCTATATCAAAAAATCTCCGGAAAGTTACATCTCTATCACGTCTGGACTTGGAGAGGCTAAGCCGCGTGAAATATTGATAACACCAATGTCTATCAATGACAAGATTTTTGGTGTGCTGGAGCTTGCATCGTTTAGTGAGTTCGCTCAGTACAAAATTGACTTTGTTAGAAAACTTGCCGAGAACATTGCGTCCAGTATTAAGACTGTGCGCGAGAATGAGCGAGTTATTAACCTGTTAAATTCAAGTCAACAGCAAGCGGAGGAACTTCGTGCACAGGAGGAAGAGATGCGACAAAACATGGAAGAGCTTCAAGCCACGCAAGAAGAGATGCAACGCAAAACGAACGAGGTGACAAGGGCATCAGCTGAGATGATGAGCATTGTGAATGGCATTAATGCCACGATGGCGACTATCGAATTTACTCCTGAGGGAAAAGTTATTACCGCCAACAACAATTTCCTCACGGCAATGAAGTATAAGCTAGAGCAGATTCAGGGAAAGCACCATAGCATGTTTGTGCCTGCCGAGATCTTGAATGGCGAAGAATATAAGACATTCTGGAGCAGACTGGCCAGTGGAGAATCGTTCACGGGTGTATTCAAGCGGATTTCATCTGATCAGAAAATCGTGTGGCTCAATGCAATTTATAATCCGATCCTTGGTGCGAATAACGAGGTGATCAAAGTTGTAAAGTTCGCCAATGATATCACGAGTCAACAAGAGCTTTTGGCCGAAACAAAAGGAATTTTGAGTGGAATCAACGCAACGATGGCGACCATAGAATTCACACCGAACGGGGAGATCATACAAGCGAACGAAAATTTTCTTCGTGTCATGAAATATTCACTCGATGAAATTAAAGGTAAACATCACAAGATTTTTATTTCAGATAAAATACTTCATTCAGATGAGTACAATACATTCTGGAAGCGACTTTCTGCAGGTGAACCGATCAACGGTGAATTCGAGCGTATCAGCGCTGACGGCCGAACTGTTTGGCTAAATGCCATTTACAACCCTATCTTTAATTCAAACGGAAAAGTGAGTAAAGTGATGAAATTTGCAACCGATATCACGGACGTGAAAAATAAGAGGGTATAAGACGTATTCTTTTGTTTGATGGGAAGGGTTTTAGGTTTAGAGTTTCACGACTCCCAGGTTGAGTCTGAAACTACTGATCAACGTATAACAAATTAACGGATAACGTTCATCAAAGTAAATCGAAAAAGTAAGTAGATTAACAGGATGAAAACACCCGCCATTCTTCTCCTTATCCTATTTACTGGGCGTATACTGGCTCAGTCTAACACTGAATCTTATCC
>CBQWHS010000911.1:0-2052 GCA_967728665.1 uncultured Chryseosolibacter sp.
TAAAACCAAAATGCATTAACGCAAAGGCCGCAAAGATTTTTCAGAATCTCTTAGATAGCAAGTTGGAAGTTGCTACTTGCCTCTTACTACCTGCACTCCCTTATCCAACACAGAATCTTTTCCTTTGATGATATCTTCAATAGTTGATTCTATTTCCAGATCTGGTTTGATTCCGTAGCCAACGAATTGCCTGCCATCCGGATATTCATCACGCTTGGTACAAATTCGTGCAGAGCCGCCACCGGGAAGATTAAGTTGAAGAGGTTGGCCTGTGCTGCCAAATGTTTTACTTCCAATCGTGTAAGCACGTTTTGTATTCTCGAGTGCAATGAGAAAATCTTCTGCAGCCGAAGCTGTCTTGTGTCCGATCAGGACGACGATAGGAATATTGATCTTTTTATTATTCGGAGGAACAATAGTATCAGGTCCATCTCCATACCAATGATCGCCCTTGAAGTATTCGATGGCAGTCTTATCCCAGTCACTTAAGGATTCTTTCTTCACACGTGCGGAATTTCGAAAACCATCAGAGCCAGAACTTCCCCAGGCTTTGAATGCTGCACGATGTTCGCGCGTTCTCCACTTGGAAGTAAGGAATGGTTTGTCAGTAAGGTGCTCGATGATCTTATATCCATTGGTTGAGCTGCCACCACCGTTGGATCGTAAGTCGATGATGAGGCGTTCGCAGTTGTTGATGGAGTCGATGCGGCTTTCAAATTCATCCACGATCTTCGAATTGCCGAATGAGTTTAAGGAAACGTAGGCAATGTTTTTCGGAAGACGCTTGAATTCAAAAAGTTTGAACGGAGTTGTTGCCCGAGACCACACTACATCTTCACCCATGTCACGATCGAGAGACAACGAACTGGTTTTGCTGTCGGGAGTTTTAATAGTGATGTTCACCTTCGTTCCCTGTTTGCCATGGAGGAGCCAGCGAATACCATTATCGACAAGAATGTGTTCCGTAGAAGAACTGATGTATGGGAAAATCTTTTCATTTAGATATTGCCACGTGGGAACATTCTCAACACTGACAACCTCTGAGCCGATTGGAATTTTTGCAGCAAGAGATTGGGCCACGTTTGTGACGATAGCTTTGTTCTGGATGTTCAATAGTTGAACCGGTGGCTGCACGATGGTTGCATCAATCCAATCCGGTGCATAAATATTTGTGTGACCGTCTTTCAGCAGCGCACACATCTTGCTCAGGTTGTCATAGTACTCTTCTGTCGACTGATCTTTTTCGATGATGGGCAAATAGGTTGACAATACATGATCCCAGTTCAGATTTGGTACCTGGTCGAAAAAAGCAAAGTTGTATTTTACTTCCGTCCAGAATTGAATGAGACCATAGAGGCGTTGCTCGCGCGATAAATTTTCGTGCGTTGGATAAAAGACAAATTCGCTGGGCGCGACATACGTTCTGGCGATCGACTCCAGGACTTTGTGGAGCAGTTGATATTTTTGTTTGACGATAGATTTGCTTGCAGCATCGAGGTTATCAAACGTTTCCACGGGAAAAGGAAGGTTGATGACGATCTCGAACAAATTTCTTCCTGTATAGAACAGAGAACCAAGAACACCGTTGGTTTTTGTTTTCGCTTTGAGAAAAACAGTTCCGCCATCATCGTTGCGGATATCAGATTTTGGGCTGACGGCTCTGTGATCCGTTCTCCATTTATTAAAGAGATATTCCGCATCCTTGTGTTGCACGATCGTGATGGAAAGCGATCCATCTTTTGATTTGAACTGTGATATCTCCTCTCCGGAAGCGGGTTTGATACCTGATGAAGGCTCGACAACAACGTTGTTGTTTTTTAGATCACTCACCAGGCGAGAGCTTGCCGACTTATAATCTTTAACAAACTGCGACTCGGCAATAAACTCCATCAGTTCATACGAAGGGCGGATAAAGTCAAACACATTCACTTTCGTGGAATCCGCAGACTGCGCGAGACCTGGAACATGAACGGTGAAACAAATACAGATGGATACAAATAAAACCTGGATAAGACGCGAGGATCTTTTGAAAGACATATTAGGTAGAGTTTA
>CBQWHS010000912.1:0-2051 GCA_967728665.1 uncultured Chryseosolibacter sp.
GCGGAAATTGAAGTTGAGTTGAATCAGAATCTTGACTTGGCTCGTGGATATGTCAATCAGATCAGAACACGCGCGGCAAATCCTGCAGGCTATGTTGTGACTTCAGCTGGCGCTCCCGCAGCAAACTATAACATCAAGAATTACTTGTTGCCATGGACTGATCAAGCTCTGGCAAGAAAAGCAGTTCAATTCGAACAGCGTTTGGAATTTGGAATGGAAGGCCATCGTAGATTTGATCTTGTGCGTTGGGGAATCGCCGACAAAGTGTTGAACGCCTACTACGCCGTTGAAGGAAACAAAAGAAGTTACCTCAAAGGCGTGACGTTCGTTGCCGGAAAACACGATTACTTCCCGATTCCGATCCAGGAAATTTTGAATAGCCAGGTGAATGGACAATTTACGCTGACACAGAATCCAGGATATTAAGCGAGTTTATTTTTCAAATGCATGGAAGCCGTTCTTTATGGGCGGCTTCTTTGTTTTTATAAGCAAGCAATGTCTGAATGACGAAAGAATGGCCAGAAGTACCAATGAATGCAGGGAATTATTTCTGGGAGAACTTTCATCAATGTCCAATTACTAATTATCCTACACTATTTAATAGAACGAAATGCCTAATTCCCAATGCCTAATTCCCCAATTCATAATTCCCAATTCCCAATGCCTTTCCCTTCCAATTACCAAACCCCACGCACCAGCATATCCATCACATAAACTCCATCCATAGCGGTGATGAATAATTTTGATCTGTCTTTTCCACCAAACGTAACATTTGCAGTCCAGCTTGCGGGGATATTTATCTGCGCGATTTTTTCTCCTTTTGAATTATAAGCAGCGACTCCTTTTCCTGTGAGGTAAATATTTCCACGGTTGTCGATCGTCATTCCATCAGATCCTCGATTTACAAAAAGAACTCTGTTCTTCAGCAGCCCGTTTTTACCGATTTCATATTTGTATGTTTTTCCAGCTTTTGCATCCGCCACGTACAAATACTTTCCGTCAGGGGATCCAATAATGCCATTTGGTTTTTCTACGTCAGCATCAACAACAATGGGTTTCTTTTTTCCTTTCGGTAAATAGTACACGCTTTCTTTTAATTCATGAACTACCGACTCCTTCCAGTATGGGCGTTTATACAGCGGGTCGGTAAAATAAATTCCACCTTTTGGATGAATCCACAAGTCATTCGGACCGTTGAATAGTTTCCCATCGAAGTCTTTAATCAACACCGTTATTTTCTTATCGGGTGTGATCGACCACAGTTGATTTTCTTCATCCGCGCAAGCGAGAAGATTTCCTTTTGCATCAAAGTACAACCCATTCGACCTGCCGGCTTTGTCCATAAATAAAGTTAGTTGACCATCGGTTCCATATTTCCATATCTTATCATTGGGCTGATCTGTGAAATACACGTTTCCTTCTTTATCGACAGCGGGGCCTTCTGTAAACTTAAATTGATTGGAAATTTGTGTCGGCTTTGTGCCGGGCGCGTAGATGCTATCCGTTACCTGGGACAGCGTTGTAGTTGGTCGGTTTTCGAGAAATGAAAAATAGGAAGCGAGGCTCGATAAGAAAACGAACGAGGTCAGTTTTAAAAACATTATTAAATAATTTTATATATCTATGAAAGATAGCGTATTGGCGAAAAATATGAAATTCGATTTTGTGGATGGTATGCTTTAATTTTAATTGAGCATGAATTACACATAACTTAATCAATTGTAACCAGGCTGTTTTCATGACCGAACAGATACCTTTCTATCGAAGGGAACAGCGACAAGAAAATGGACACCATCGAAACGACAAAGTGTATTAAGAGAGTGACGGGCATATTTTTTATGATGACCTTGATGTTATTCGCAGCATGTTCATCAAAACCATCAGGAGATAATGCCAATACTCAGGGAATGAAATGGATTTCCGGTGGAGAATTTTCTATGGGAACCAATCAATCGCAAGCTTATGAGCACGAACGGCCTGCGCATAGGGTTAAGGTTGACGGTTTCTGGATGGATGAAACGGAAGTCACCAATGAGCAATTCAAAAAATTT
>CBQWHS010000913.1:0-2050 GCA_967728665.1 uncultured Chryseosolibacter sp.
TGATGAAGAAAGCATTCGAGGATTTTGGAATTTCGTTTGATATCTATTCACGGACGTCTAATGAAATCCATTACAAGACAGCACAGGATTTCTTTCTTAAAATTTATGATCAGAACTTATTAATTGAAGAAACCTCGGATCAATATTTCGATGAGACAGAAAATATTTTTCTGGCCGATAGATATATCATTGGCACATGTCCTGTTTGTAGCAACCCGAACGCATATGGCGATCAGTGTGAAAGATGTGGAACTAGCCTGAGTCCAAAACAATTGTTGAATCCACGATCAGCCGTATCCGGTAAACCCCCGGTACTTCGTCCAACGAAGCATTGGTATTTTCCGCTGGATAAATTTGAAGGCTGGTTGAAGGAATGGCTTCTGGACGGTCATAAGAGCGATTGGAAGACCAACGTTTATGGACAGTGCAAATCATGGATTGAACAAGGATTACAACCACGCTCTATTACGCGAGACCTCGATTGGGGAATTCCGGTGCCGGTGCCAGATGCGAAGGGAAAGGTTCTTTATGTTTGGTTTGATGCGCCAATCGGTTACATCTCGGCAACGAAAGAACTGAAACCAAATGATTGGGAAAAATATTGGAAGGATCCGGATACGCGATTAATTCATTTTATCGGCAAGGACAACATTGTTTTTCATTGTATCATTTTTCCATCGATGTTGAAAGCAGAAGGTTCATTCATTCTTCCGGATAATGTTCCTGCAAATGAATTTCTCAACCTGGAAGGAGAGAAGCTTTCAACCTCACGCAATCACGCAGTTTGGTTACACGAATATCTGGCTGATTTTCCCACACGGAGGGACGAACTTCGCTATGTATTGAATTCGATATCGCCGGAGACAAAAGATTCCGATTTTACCTGGAAGGATTATCAGCAGAAAGTAAACAGTGAGATGGTTTCGATCCTGGGAAATTTTGTGAATCGTGTCATGGTATTGACGTGGAAATATTTTGACGGCAGAGTGCCCTCTGAACATGAATTGTCAGGAACCGATGAACGAAGAAAAAAGATATTGGCGCACTACAATAAAGCGCACGAAGATCTGAATTCATCCGTTAAGGAAATGATCGAAGCGTTGAAGTCTTTTAAATTCCGAGAAGCACAGTTTCAGATGTTGAACATGGCGCGTATCGGAAATAAATTTCTCGCGGACACGGAGCCGTGGAAGCTTGCGAAAGATGACATGGAGGCCGTTGGAGCAATACTAAACTATGCATTAACCATTGTTGGAAATATTTCTGTGGCGTGCGAGCCTTTTCTGCCGGATGGTTCAGCAAGTATCAAAAGACAATTGAATGCTTCAGCTTTTGAAAAGGAATGGAAATCGTTTTGGAAAAAGGAGGAGTTAATTCATACCGTCCCGCAGCATCATCAACTAAATCCGGCAGAGTTGCTGTATCGAAATGTGGAGGACGAAGAACTTGAAAAGCAAATTGATCGGCTTAAGAAAAAAGAAAACAAACCTGTATCAACTGTGAGCGACAATAATGCACCAAAACCATTGAAGACTGAAATTGTATACGACGATTTTGCCAAGCTTGATATCCGGGTAGGAAAAGTGGTCGCTTGTGTAAAAATGGAAAAGTCTGACAAACTTTTGAAGTTGACAATCGATTCAGGTTTGGACACTCGAACAATTCTAAGTGGTATCGCGAAGCATTATTCGCCGGAAGATCTGATCGGAAAGCAGGTAACGTTTATCGCCAATCTTGCTCCGCGCAAGATGATGGGAATTGAATCACAGGGAATGATTCTGAGTGCTGAAGATGCCGATGGCAAATTGAGATTACTAATCCCTAACGAACCTGTTACTCCTGGATCGTCCGTTAGCTGATTTTTTAATTGGTTGGGATGTGATTCAAGCAAATCACGTCCCGATCATTTTCCCTTCACTTGTTGTAAAAATTCATCGTGCGTTCAGGGCCAATGGTACAAAAGGAAAGCACCATCTCATTTGCACGCTTTATTATCTCCGGCATTTTTTGAAATTCTTCCTCGTCGAAATTGCTAAGAACAAAGTTCACT
>CBQWHS010000914.1:0-2042 GCA_967728665.1 uncultured Chryseosolibacter sp.
TCGCTCAATCTTGAACTGCAACGTAGCCACGAGATGTCACAAACGCTGACTGAAGTCGGTACGCTTATGGACTCTATCGATGCCAGCCGTCAGTTACTTCGAGTGAACATGGTGGAGGGAACAACTTACGACGATTATGCTGCAAGGATGAAGAATCTAAATTCCTACATCAAGGAAACGCAGAATAAGATTGACGATCTTGAAAAATCATTAAAGACATCGAAAGCAAATTCAAGCGCTTACGCGAAGACGATTAAAAAATTAAAAGCAGACCTCGAATCGAAGACACAGGAAGTTTCTCTTTTACAGGAACAGGTTGAAAAATACAGAAACGAAAATCAAAACCTTGTTACTACCGTCGAACTGCAGGATGCTGAGATCTCTGACAAGCAATCGCAAATTGATGCGAAGAGTCAGGAGCTTGCATTGATCGAAGCACGTGTTCAGGAATTGATGATCCAATCAAAATTGTCTGAAGCTGATGCCTACTTTACGCGAGCTGCCGCGGTGGAAGAGGCGGCAAACCGTACGAAGCTGGCACCCAAAAAGAAAAAGGAAACTTTGAAGGAAGCTGTTGAACTTTACAAGAAGGCATTATCGCTTGGCAAGAATGAGGCCGAAGCAAAAATTACTGAACTCGAAAAGCGACTTTGATTAAAAACGATTTTTGAACAACATAATAGGCTGCGAGGTGCAGCCTTCTTCTTTTTTGCAAGTGTATGGTAGTTGACATATTGATAACGATTTTTCTGGTTGCCTTAAACGGATTTTTCGTGGCGGCAGAATTTGCAATCGTTAAGGTGCGATCATCACAAATTGATCTGAAAGCCAAAGAAGGGCATCGGATGGCCTCATTATCAAAGCACATCATTGAAAATCTCGATTCATACCTTTCAGCAACCCAACTGGGAATCACCATCGCGAGTCTTGGACTTGGGTGGATTGGCGAAGATGTTGTAGCTCAGATGGTGTTGAAGGCCATGCATGGCCTCGGTCTTGATTTTAGTGAGCATACGGCTCATCAAATTGCACTGCCGGTGGCGTTTGGCGTAATAACCGTTTTGCATATTGTGTTCGGGGAGTTAGCACCAAAATCATTCGCCATTCAACGCTCGGAAAGTACAACGCTATGGCTGGCAGGCCCACTCAATGTTTTCTATTGGATATTCAGACCAGCGATTTGGATTCTGAATGGTTTTTCGAATTTCGTTTTAAAACTCATTGGTATCACACCGCTAAAGGAAGCAGAGGTTCATTCTCCAGAGGAATTAAAGATGATGGTGGAACAGGGAAAAAAGAGTGGCGTCATTGAAGCCAGAAAATACGAGATCATCCGAAACGCTTTTGATTTTGCAGAACGCTCGGCTCGACAAGCGATGGTTCCGCGAACACATGTTTTTGGCGTGAACAAGGCTGTGTCCGTTAACCAAAGTATCGATAAGATCCTTGAGAATGGTTACTCGCGCGTTCCTGTTTTTGAAGGGACAATAGATCATGTTGTTGGAATCATTTTCACGAAAGATCTATTGCATCGTCTGCGCTCTGGAAAGGATTTTTCACTGGACGAGATCATCAGGCCAGCGCATTATATCGCATCGAATAAAAAATTGATCGACATCATGCGCGACTTTCAAAAACAACACGTCCAGTTTGCAATTGTTGTAGATGAATTCGGCGGAACGGAGGGAGTGATTACCATGGAAGATATCCTAGAGGAATTAGTAGGAGAGATTCAGGATGAATACGATTCAGAAACTCCGCTCGTAGAAAAAATAGAGGACAAAAAATATCGGGTTCAGGGTTCTGTCACGTTGACGGGGTTGAATGAAAAATTGCCGCGGCCATTACCTGAAAACGATATTTATGTTACGCTTGCGGGAATGTTGATAGACATTGTCGGGCGCATTCCGAATGTTGGTGAATCCATTCCGTTTGATGATTATGTTTTCACCGTTGTGAAACGAATCAAAAATCAAATCATACTGGTTGATGTGCTGGATAAGGCGAAGCCTGTTGAAGTCCAGAAATAGATGTCGAGTTCC
>CBQWHS010000915.1:0-2039 GCA_967728665.1 uncultured Chryseosolibacter sp.
GGTGGTGCAGGACCTCATTGTTGCTGCAGTAAATAAGGCAGCCGAGGAAGCAGAAATAAGAGCAAAAGAAGAGTTGAAGAAAAGCACAGAGGGTCTTATTCCAAACATTCCTGGCTTTGATCTAACAGGCATGATGGGATGACGAAAACGTCTGTCGTCATTTTAAATTACAACGGCGAAAAATTCCTTCGCCAGTTTCTCCCATCGGTCATTCAATTTTCAGATTCAGCAGAGATCGTTGTCGCGGATAATGCTTCAACCGATCAATCCCTAGACATTTTACGAGCTGAGTTTCCCACAGTACGAATCATCGCGCTTGACAAAAATTATGGTTTTTGCGGAGGGTACAATCGCGCCTTACAGCACGTGGCTGCCGATTATTTCGTTCTTCTGAATTCGGATATAGAAGTAACAGCTAACTGGCTTGCACCATTACAAAATCTACTGGATACGCATGTCGACATCGCTGCGGTGCAACCGAAAATTCTTTCGTGGTATCACAAGAATAAATTTGAATATGCTGGTGCAGCCGGTGGATTTATTGATTCGCTTGGCTACCCTTTTTGTCGCGGAAGAGTCTTCAATTACATAGAGGAAGATCACGGCCAGTACAACGACCAGCGCGAGGTATTTTGGGCGACGGGAGCTTGCTTCATGATTCGGTCTTCGATCTTCAGAAGATTTGGAGGCCTGGACGAGGACTTTTTTGCGCATATGGAAGAGATCGATCTTTGCTGGAAGATTCAGCGCTCAGGTCAGAAAGTTTTTTATTGTGGAACAAGTGCGGTCTATCATGTGGGCGCTGGCACCCTCGGATATGAGAGCCCCCGGAAGACATACCTGAACTTTAAAAACAATTTGACGCTGCTTGTGAAACACATGAACAGACGGGAATTGCTTTATAAAATTCCATTAAGAATACTATTGGATTGGGTGGCTGCTTTGGTCTTTATTTTTGAAGGGAAGTTTAAGAATGGCACGAGTGTCCTTGATGCCCATGCCAGTTTTTTGCAATCACTGGCCAAAACCTTACAGAAGCGAAAATCCCTTCAACGTGAGTTTCCTCATTACCCAAAGGATACTGTTTATCGGGGTGTGATCCTGTTTAGATACTACCTGGGAAGCAGGAAACACTTAAGCTCAGTAATCCCAAATAGGACTCCGTCTTCTTAAATGTTTGCGCATATTCATAACAAAGGCCAGCGCCAGATAAATTATTACGGGCGACCCAAACGTGATAAACGATGCGTAAATGAAGAATAATCGAATGCTTGACGTTGCAACACCGAGTTTTTCTCCAAGTCTTGTACACACGCCAAACGCGTATTGCTCAAAAAAATGCTGGATTTTAAACGCTATCCGATTCATAATCTTTTCAATTTTAACTTTCAACTCCTTTAAAGTTGATTTGTCGACCAAAAATCCGGCTCACAAATATAACGCCAAGGCGCGCAAGCACCAGTGGCTGGAATCGTAATTTTTTGACTATACTTGCAAAAAATTACACATAAGTATAGTTTTAAGCCCTCATTATAAACAACATAACCGAAAATCCAATGAGAAGAATTATTTACTCGTTACTGATCGCAGGAACATTAACCATGGGAGGATGTACGCTTCCGAAAATGGTGAAAATGGCCAAGGACCAACAATTAACTGTAACTCCAAATCCATTGGAAGTACACAAAGACACCGTGGCCTTTGATGTTGCCGCAAATCTTCCGATCAAAATGCTAAAAAAAGGTACCAGCTACACAATGAATACCTTTTACAAGTACGGAGATCAGGAACTGGCGCTCGATCCGATCGCTTTCAAAGCATCTGATTATCCAAACGCAAACACTGAGCAGCCAAAAGTGACGAAGAACTTCTCATTTGCCTACGCACCTGCTATGAAGTCTGGTGTGGTGGAAATTGAAGGCGTTGCCAACAAAGGAAGTAAGAACAAGAAAACAGCTCGTATGCAAGTTGCTACAGGCATCATAACCACATCAAAGCTTGTGAAGCCTGTATATTATGCTGCTTTCGCAGAACACGGA
>CBQWHS010000916.1:0-2036 GCA_967728665.1 uncultured Chryseosolibacter sp.
GCAAAAGCTACTGCGTATTGGTTGAAAGGATTTAATCGAACCACTTCTGACTGAAATATTCCTTTCATGGGTGGAGGAAAATCATGAATGCGTTTCCTTATGCCAGATGGCGGAGGTGCTTCAACATAAGTAACAACGTTGAAGCCCACATCAATTCCTGCGCGCTCAAGAGCCTTTGAGAAATAATACTTAATGCTATCTTTTTTTAGGGAATCCGGTCCAAGCCGAATAATAAAATTTTTTGGTTCACCTTCCACTTGCATTTTATTTATGAGTGGCCTGAGAATTTTACCAATTGAATCTTTTGGATTCGAGCTGATGATTTCAATTCGCGCAGTTCGCTCGCGGATATTAAAATACTGTATTGCAGAATCGGTTGATCGCTCAGAATTTTTTGAACGAAATCTTTTGACCACCACGTTACTTGATGAATCGTGGATCGGTTCGATACTCCGCTGGATAATAGAATCATGCATCGCGAAAATTGTATTTCGAAAAAGGATGTTTGTTTCCTTTCTGAAATTGTCTTCGGCATCACGATATGAACTTCGTAGCCAGAATACCTGCAGCGTCAACAGCAACACAATGCTGGTGGACATCAATATTATGGTTACACTATTTTTTTTCATTTTGATCTGTTCCTTCCCTGAAAATCACTTGCAATCAATTATCAAAAGTAATGCACTTATTGATACTGATGATTCCCTTTTAACCTTAATTAACATTCCTTTCAGAACTATTAACCATGCCGAGCCATCCCTAGGCGTACATTTACCTCAAGAAGTTTAATTGATAATGAAAATCTCAACTACTATGAAACGTATACTATTATTCCTCGGCGTGCTCGTCTGTCTCACCGCTGCTCATGTTGTCTTCGGCCAAACGGAAGGCTCAATTATTTACGAAGTAAAAATGAACATGCACAGGAATATTCCGAAAGAACGGCAAGAAATGAAAAATATGATTCCTGAATTCCGGATAACTCGCGACCAACTTTTCTTTAATAGTTCGGAGTCTCTATATAAGCCTGTTGAGGAAGACGATGACACTGATGTTGACAATGGCGGAATGCGTATGGTGATTCAACGACCAAAAAATGAAACGTACGTAAATCAATCGGCCTCAAAGAGAATTTTACTCCAGGAATTCATGGGCAAAAAATATTTGATCGAGGATAGCCTGAAAGTTCAGCCTTGGAAATTTGGTGCAGAAACAAAAGAAGTGAAAGGCTATCCTTGCAAGCAAGCATCATTCTACAACGAAGAAAGGAAACAAACAATTGTAGCCTGGTACACCGATAAACTTCGTCCGTTCCTTGGTCCTGAAAGTTTCAACACGTTGCCTGGTGCCGTGATGCAAGTTGACATCAACAACGGTGAAAGAATAATAACAGCACAGACGATTGAGCTACGCCCGTTAAAGAAAAACGAGATGAAGATCCCCGCAGGAGGCACCAAAACCACCGAACCTGAATTCCGCAAAATGGTTCGCGAGCAAATGGAAAAAATGGGAGCAACTGGAGGCAACATTATCATCAGAAATTAAGATTACAATACATCAAAAATAAAACTGAGTGGCATGAAAAAGTTTCTACTCCTGCTATTGCTTTGCGTTAGCGTCATGGCATCAGCACAGCGATTTAATATTAGAGGTCAGCTTGTTGATACGCTAAATGTACCCCTTCCATCGGCAACAGTGTTATTGTTGAGTCAGAAGGATTCTTCACTGGTAAATTTTGCCGTAGGCGATTTACAAGGGCGATTTGAAATTAAAAACGCCCCGAAAGGAGACTACATTTTTAAAGTTACTTTTATAGGCCTTAAAAGTTTTGATAAGAAAATTTCTACTCCGGAAGGCGCGTCAGTGATTGATCTCGGCGTCATTAAAATGGAACCCGCCAGCAGCGACTTGCAAGCCGTTGAAATATCCGGCGAAAGAGCACCGGTTACCGTGAAACGTGATACGATTGAATTTAATGCGTCATCCTTTAAGACAAAACAAAATGCCGTTGTAGAGGATTTGTTGAAAAAACTTCC
>CBQWHS010000917.1:0-2032 GCA_967728665.1 uncultured Chryseosolibacter sp.
GAATTCTACACCACGTGATAGACTGAAAGGTAGTCCTTGATCATTGAAACGGTTTCATTCACGGAACCTGCAATCATCACTTTATACGTTCCGATATTTTTGAAAAAGCGAATGGTGATCTCATCCTGGTTCAATAAGATTACTTTTTTATTGCTTTTCAATGCGAGCGCAACTTCAGAGGCGGTTCCAGCGGCCATACCAACTACAACGATGATATGACTGGACAACACGTTGATCATATTTCTGGCACTGCCCATTCCGGTGAGGATTTTTATGTCAGCATTATCAGATGAATTAACAGCATTGTCATTGGGAAGAATTCCAATTGTCAAACCATTGGCTTCATGAGCGCCCTTCATCGCAGCATCCATGACCCCGAAACTTCTTCCCCCAGTCAACAATACCCAACCGTTCTGGGCAATTGCCTTGCCCACTTCAAATGCAATTTCATTGTCTTCCGGCTTGGCACTTTCGCCAGGACCCATAATTCCGATGATGGTTCTTCTTCCCATAAAAAATTTAGATGCGTTGCTAATTTAAGGACGGAATGATGGATAAACAACCCTAAAATTCATTATCACAATCCAGGCAATGATTTACTTTTTTCTCAGGAAAAAAGACTCCAAAGAATGTGATCATGAGCGATGATAGTGGCTCGAACAATAAACGTTGTGGGAATTCCCGGATTATTTTTCGGGAGCTGCATTTTGGACAGCTCACTTCAGTCGGATCATTCCCAACATGCACCTCCATCATTATGCGGGAAACTTCTTCGATATCTTTTTTGAAGACATGAAGTCTTACTTGTATAGCAAAACTTTGAGGGCCTGGATATAGTGCAGACATATTTTCTTCAGTCAGAAAGCATGGAATTCCGAAAGCGTCAAGTTTTGTTTTCGCAAGGCTGGCACCAATTGCGGAATCAAAAGACGAATACACAATTATTTCATCGGAATTATCCATTAGTCAGGCGAGCTATTCCTGAAGGTAACAAAAAAAGCCGATCCTGAATTCGCCTAATTTCCTGCCTTTTTTTGGGTCCCCACTTATTGCTGAATTCATTCGGTTTTATTCATCGCAATTTTTTACCCCGACCGAGTCCACTTACTTCAGAACCGTTCAGCTAAATTTTTCGAGACCAGGATACTTAGCGTGCAACTTTTTAAAAATTCTTGAATCATTCGTGTGTAACTATTTCAAGAAACAGAAGTACCTCCCTAATACGCGTCGCTTATGTTTAAAAATTACATCCTTGTTACGCTGAGAAATCTTCGTAAGAACTCAACGTATTCATTCATCAATATCTCCGGTTTATCCATCGGCATTACCTGCAGCTTGTTGATCATCCTTTGGGTATTTGATGAATTGTCGTATGACCGCTTCCTACCAAAAGCGGATCGCCTTTATCAAGTTTGGGTAAATGCAACCTTCGATGGAAAAGTGAACTCATGGAACTCATTGCCACTGCCAACGTATCAGGCACTGAAATCTGAGAACAGCAATATCGTAAACACTACTGCAACAGATTGGGGCGGAGATCATCTTTTTACCGTAGGTGATACGCGGATAAGAAAGCGCGCTTTTTATGCCGGCGAAGAATTTCTGACAATGTTTGAGTTTCCACTTGTTGCAGGTAATGCTGCACAGGTGTTGTCCGATCCATATACCCTTGTTGTTACAGAATCAACAGCAAAGGCGTTGTTTGGTAATGAAGATCCGATCGGTAAAATGGTGAAGCTTGATAATAAAACAGAACTTAAAATTTCGGGCGTGCTCAAAGACGGGCCGAGCAATTCAAGTTTTCAGTTTGATTGTTTGATCCCGTGGAAACTTTATGAGATGAATGATTGGGTAAAACGGAATACAACCAATTGGGGTAACTACTCCTTTCAGGTTTATGTGGAGTTGAACAAGCCCGAATCACATGAAGTTGTAACAAATAAAATCAAAGACCTCCTCACACGGCATGGGGAGAATGATGTGCCACACGAACTTTTCATACATCGTCTGACCGATTGGCGACTGTATTCAA
>CBQWHS010000918.1:0-2032 GCA_967728665.1 uncultured Chryseosolibacter sp.
CTGAGACGGGAAACACTGTCACTTGCATTGATATCGACCAAAAAAAAGTTGAAAAATTAAAGGGAGGAACTGTCACAATCTATGAACCTGGACTCGAACAGTTATTCGAGCGGAACATAAAACAGGACCGTTTATTTTTTACAACTAATCTGAAAGAAGGCATTAAAGATGCAAAAGTAATTTTCCTTGCGTTACCAACACCTCCAGGAGAGGATGGTTCTGCTGACCTTAAATATATTTTGAAAGTAGCGGATGATCTTGGGTCAATTCTGGAAGAATACACAGTCATCGTTGATAAAAGCACAGTCCCAGTTGGTACTGCAGAGAAAGTGAGACAGCGAATCGCGAAAAATGCGAAAGTCGATTTTGATGTCGTGTCAAATCCTGAATTTTTAAGAGAGGGAGTGGCTGTTGAAGATTTTATGAAACCTGAACGTGTGGTTATTGGCACGTCATCGCCAAAAGCAAAAAAAATTATGGAGACATTATACGCTCCATATGTTCGCCAGGGAAATCCATTGGTTTTTATGGATGAAAAATCTGCGGAGCTTACCAAGTATGCAGCTAATTCATTTCTGGCTGTGAAGATTTCTTTCATGAATGAGATTGCAAATCTGTGTGAGCTCGTCGGTGCTGACGTTGACGCTGTTCGCAGAGGGATAGGAACCGATAGCCGGATTGGAAAAAGATTTTTGTTTCCAGGAATTGGATACGGAGGAAGTTGTTTCCCTAAAGATGTACAGGCACTCGCAAAGTCGGCATCAGATGCCAATTATGATTTTAAGATTTTGCAAGCGGTGATGGATGTAAACCATGTTCAAAAGACAAAGTTAGTTGACAAAGTTAAAGGTCATTTTGGCGGGTCATTGAAAGGTAAAACAATCGCCGTGTGGGGACTTTCTTTCAAGCCACATACAGATGATATACGTGAGGCTCCGGCGCTTTATAACATTGAAGAATTTTTGAAGGCAGGTGCAACCGTGAAGGCTCATGATCCTGAAGCAATGCCGAACGTCAAACAGATATATGATTCACAAATACAATATTTTGAGAATCCTTATGAAGCTGCCGAGGGAGCTGATGCAATTTTTATAGCAACAGAGTGGCCCGAATTCCGCACACCTGATTTCGAAAAACTTTCGAAAGCCGTGAAATCAAAAGTAATCTTTGACGGAAGAAATGTTTATGAGTTGGACATTATGAAGGAACAAGGCTATAAATATTTCAGCATTGGAAGGGAGGTCGTTAATGCGTAAGGAACGAGTCCTTATTACCGGAGGTGCGGGATTTCTTGGATCACACCTTTGTGATCGATTCATCAAAGAAGGATTTCAAGTCATCGCCATGGATAATCTCATTACCGGCGACTTGCGTAATATCGAGCATCTTTTCAAACATGCGGACTTTGAATTTTATCATCACGATGTTTCGTCTTACGTTCATATTCCAGGCGAATTAAAATACATTCTCCACTTTGCTTCTCCTGCGAGTCCGATAGACTATTTAAAAATTCCAATTCAAACCTTGAAAGTTGGATCGCTTGGAACACATAATCTTCTAGGACTTGCACGAGCAAAGAAAGCCCGGATTCTTGTCGCGTCAACATCCGAAGTTTACGGCGATCCGCTCGTTCATCCGCAGACGGAAGAATACTATGGAAATGTGAATCCAATTGGACCACGTGGTGTCTATGATGAAGCCAAGCGTTTTCAAGAGGCGATAACCATGGCGTATCACACCTACCATAACGTTGAAACAAGGATCATCAGGATTTTTAATACCTATGGGCCGCGCATGAGACTCAATGATGGTCGCGTTCTTCCTGCTTTTATTGGCCAGGCGTTGCGTGGTGAGGATTTGACTGTGTTTGGCGATGGCTCACAGACACGCTCGTTCTGTTACGTGGACGATGAAGTTGAAGGAATATTTCGCTTATTAATGTCCGATTACACATTGCCAATGAATATTGGTAATCCTGATGAAATTACTATTCGCGAATTTGCTGATGAAATTGTGAAGTTGACCGGAACAT
>CBQWHS010000919.1:0-2027 GCA_967728665.1 uncultured Chryseosolibacter sp.
AGCCGAAAGTTCTTTTAC
Source organism: uncultured Chryseosolibacter sp. (assembly GCA_967728665.1). GTDB lineage: Bacteria > Bacteroidota > Bacteroidia > Cytophagales > Cyclobacteriaceae > Chryseosolibacter. The sequence continues at coordinate 19 of CBQWHS010000919.1, forward strand.
CTTTTCAAGTAACGTTGTGACAACGCGATGGCTGATGGCCGTGACACCAATCTTTTTCTTGGCCTTAACAAGCTCAATAATCATCCTTGCACCAGCATAAGTTTTTCCTGCGCCAGGCGGACCCTGCACTGGAAGAATACTTCTGTCGAGGTTCAAAGCAATTCGTATTGCACCATCAACAACATCTTCTCCAGGAAGCAACTCAGCACCTTCCTTCCCATCCAAAAGCTTTGGACTTCGTTTCATCAAGAGATCTTTGGATGCGCGATATGAAAATTTGTGATCCAGTCCATCTTCATCAACCGCGGCAGCAAGATTCATTAATGAGGTCCAAAGTGTGCCTGGATCAATCCTGTCATAAACATGAACTGACGTTGGATGAATCTCGACTGTGCTTCCCTTCTTCTTGATATTTATCGTATAATTTTCCAGCGACACAGATTCTACTGTTCCAATTTCTTTCCCAATCTTATCTGTTTCACTCTGACTGTTGATGGCAATAAGTTTGTCTCCTGCGCTTAGACCAATTTCTTGTGGCGGATAACTGTAAATATGAACAGGCACTCTTTCCTTGGCTTTCAAGGGAAGAGCTTCTACAAATTGCAAACCTGCAACGGCTTTGCGCTCATCAAGAAGTTCTTCATGTTCCATTTTATGAACTCTGAAATGCTCCCACCATGCTGTTTTATCTTCTCTTCTGAAGTAATCGATTTGATGGGCCAATAGCCACTTGGCGTGATCGTCAGCTGTCCACGCGGTGCGATCTTCAGACAAGTTTTTAGTCAGCGCATTATAAAGTGCCTTCGATCTAATTTCTTGAATTTTAAGGTCTTCGTTTGACTCTTGCGCTTTAATCGTTGGCCTTTGAAAATGTCTGCCTTCTTTTACAAGAGTTTCGCGTAAGTTTTCCAGCCAAACGTGAAGCGCTTCTGTAGCCAGACAATCATCTTCATTATAAGTTGCGACAGTAGCGAGTGTTTCGTTGGCAAGTGATTTGAAATCATTTAGTTCGAGCGCGCATTCAACATTCTTACGAGCTATGCTTGCGTCATGAAGCTCTGCTTTACGCGTATATTTCGTGAATTTTTCCAAATCCTTAAGCGAGTAACGCTCCACACTCGCGAGCAACGCTTCTTTGAAGATTGCATGGAGGTCGATAAATTTTTCCGCGCGAAGCAATTCATCCACTTCTTGTTCAAACACGGCATGTGCACTTGCTAATCGCTTCATTGAAGATGGTTCATAGGGGGCAAAATGATAGATATACAAATTCGGAAACTGCTTCCATCGTGTAACAACAAATTGCATGAACGCTTGAAATGCATGTTTTTCCTCCAACCGATTTATCGCCCAATGATTTTTATAAACCATCGTGCCATCCTTCTCTTTGTAAGCGTAGCCAAGCATATACTCAAGACCGCCACTCGGATAAAAGGCATCACCTTCGATGTCAAAATAAATGTCTCCGGGATTCGGTTCAGGAAGACGGTTGAGACCACGATTGTCTTCAATAGGCAGTAGATCGTATAACAATTGATCGCGCAAGCGGCCGTCTAATTGTACTTTTGCCTGCAATTGCTTTCTTATGAAAGTATTCTTATTGCCACGTGCTGGTGTTTCTATCTCCTTCGCTGTCGCAAAAGCTTCCAGCGTATGAATTTTTTGTTTCTGCAATTCTTCGATGTGAAGTGTTCGGATACCCGCGACCAGGGAAAGATAATCATCATCGTATCTCTTCTTATTACACACCTGCCACCAGTTACAGACATCGCAGTGCTCTACCGGACCGGGATAGGTTTCTTGTGACGGGCCAGTCATAACTTGTGTTAGATTTCTTTTCACAAGTCGGTAGTAAGCCTGGAACTCAGAAAAGTTGAATTCTTCAGGAACAAAATTTTCAACTGGTTTCACCACATACATCTTTGCCGGCACACTTCCTTGCATCGTAGAAAGCAAATCTGTGTACAAGCTTAATTGAAGAATTGTTCCTGCCCTGGTGGTTTGCGCAA
>CBQWHS010000920.1:0-2026 GCA_967728665.1 uncultured Chryseosolibacter sp.
AAAGCATGACTCGGGCTTCTCTCGAATGTACAGGGAGATAAAAAGCCAGTGCCCGTCATTGAAGATACAGCAGTAGATGTGCAGGATTTGCCAGCATACATTGCTGAGTTTAATGAAGGATTAAAAAAGCGTGGACTTTACAGTGTGCATTATGCTCACGCAGGTTCAGGAGAATTGCATTTGCGTCCGATCATCGATTTAAAAAAAGCGGAAGGCATTAAAATGTTTCGCGCGGTGGCAGAGGATGTGGCAAAACTGGTTAAGAAATACGGTGGTTCCCTTTCGGGCGAGCATGGCGATGGGCGACTTCGTGGTGAATTCATTCCGCGAATGATTGGCAAACATAATTATGAACTTGTCAAGCAGATCAAGAAGGCGTGGGATCCTGAGAATATTTTCAATCCCGGAAAGATCGTAGAGACACCTCCAATGGATTCGTTCCTGCGTTTCGAGAAGGACCAGCCAACAAAAGAGTTTGATACAATTCTGGATTTCTCAGATAACCTTGGAATACTTCGTGCTGCAGAGCAGTGTAATGGTTCAGGCGATTGTCGCAAGACTGAATTAAGTGGTGGCACCATGTGTCCGAGTTACATGGCCACCCGCAGCGAAAAAGATACTACACGCGCCAGAGCAAATATTCTGCGAGAGATGATTACGCGTTCTGATAAAGCGAATCCTTTTGCCCACAAAGAAATTAAAGACGTGATGGACTTGTGTCTCAGTTGCAAAGGCTGCAAGTCGGAATGCCCGTCCAATGTTGACATGGGGAAGTTGAAACAAGAGTGGCAGTATCAATATTATAAAGAGAAGGGTATTCCGTTGCGTTCGCGAATGATTGGAAATTTTTCAGCAGCAATGAAGCTTGCGTCATGGTTTCCGTGGGGTTATAATTTGATTTTTGGAAATCGGATTTTAGGCAACACGGTGAAATCGATTATCGGTTTTGCGAAAGATCGAAGTATGCCACATTTGTCCAACACATCATTGAAAACATGGCTGAAGAAAACATTCAAGCCAACGGTAACGAACCCCATTAAGACCGTTTATCTTTTTGTCGATGAACTTTTGAATTATAACGAAGCGGAGATCGGCATTACAACGGTAAGGCTACTGGATAAGTTAGGGTATGGTGTAATAATTTTGGATCATGCAGAATCTGGAAGAAGTTTCCTTTCAAAGGGATTACTGGAGCAGGCACGGGAGTTGGCAAAAAAGAATGTTGGTTTGTTTAATGGAAAAATTACCACTGAGACTCCGTTGATTGGCGTTGAGCCTTCGGCAATTCTGACTTTCCGGGATGAATATCCGGACTTGTTGCGTGGCGAAGAAAAAGAGGCCGCATTGAAAATTAGTCATCACACGATGATGATTGAGGAATTCTTATCTAAGGAATTAGACGCGGGTAATATCGATCCAAAATTATTCAACAATCAAAAACGCGTGATAAAAGTCCACGGACACTGCCAGCAAAAGGCATTGTCAACAATGGTACATGTGAAGAAAATCCTTACGCGTCTTGGCAACAACGAAGTGCACATGATTCCTTCGGGCTGCTGCGGAATGGCGGGATCTTTTGGTTATGAAAAAGAGCATTACGATTTGTCAATGCAGATTGGAGAATTGGTTTTGTTCCCAACTGTTAGAAAACAACCTGAAGATGTTTTGATCGCTGCCGCGGGAACAAGTTGTCGTCACCAGATCAAAGACGGAACAGGAAAGCGGGCGCTTCACCCGGTGGAAATTTTATGGAACAGCTTGCGCTAATCGTGGATACATTTTTCGTACGTCCAATCACAAATGAGGTAATAAGGTAGAGACTAGACAGGCATTGGTGTGTTAACGGAGGTCTGAATGCTAAAAACAGTTTGACTTATGCGCTTCAAACTGATCTGATCAAACTTCATAAAACTGAAACTGTTTTTATTCCGTTCAAACCATGTGATTTGGACTCTAATAAATTTTATCGGGAACATCCATCGGAATATGAAAACCATAGTCCTCAATATTATTTTGGTTTTACTTT
>CBQWHS010000921.1:0-2021 GCA_967728665.1 uncultured Chryseosolibacter sp.
TTAACTTCCTTTAAACTAGGCATTGCGCGTTAATCCGTTTTATGTCTATTCAAAACTTGCTGTTGCGATATTAATTGTATCGGCTTGAAAGATCCAACGCAACCTGCTTCATCGTAGCCACGTCAGCGTCTTCAAATTTACCAACACGAAGATTGTCGAGCACTCCGCGGTGGCTGCCCTTCAACAGTTCAATAAATTCCTTTTCAAAAGTTTTTACTTTGTTAACAGGTACTCTATCCATGAAGCCTCTTGTGGAAGCTGTGATGATCGCCACTTGTTCCTCAACACGCACCGGTGCGTACTGATCTTGTTTCAATATCTCCGTATTTCTTCTTCCTCGTTCGATTGTCAACTTTGTAGCAGCATCAAGGTCAGATCCGAATTTTGAAAACGCTTCAAGTTCGCGGAACTGTGCCTGGTCAAGCTTTAATGTACCAGCAACTTTCTTCATTGACTTGATCTGTGCTGAACCACCAACACGCGATACAGAAATACCAACGTTGATCGCGGGACGAATACCAGAATTGAACAAGTTCGTTTCCAGGAATATTTGTCCATCGGTAATCGAGATCACATTCGTAGGAATATATGCCGAAACGTCTCCAGCTTGTGTTTCAATAATTGGAAGTGCTGTCAGTGAACCACCACCTTTTACAAGATGCTTGATAGATTGCGGAAGATCGTTCATGCTCTTTGCGATGGCATCATTGTTTATGATTTTTGCAGCTCTTTCAAGTAAACGAGAGTGGAGATAGAATACATCACCGGGATACGCTTCGCGTCCGGGGGGTCTTCTCAACAACAATGATACTTCACGATATGCAACAGCTTGTTTAGACAAATCATCATAGATCACTAATGCAGGACGGCCAGTATCACGGAAAAATTCTCCAATCGCTGCGCCCGTAAATGGAGCGAAGAATTGCATTGGAGCTGGATCAGAGGCAGAAGCTGCAACGATCACCGTGTATGGCATTGCACCAGCTTTTTCAAGCGCAGCAGCAACGGATGCCACAGTTGAATTCTTTTGTCCTACGGCAACGTAGATACACAAAACCGGCTGACCCTTTTCGTAAAATTCTTTTTGATTGATGATGGTGTCAAGAGCAACTGCAGTTTTTCCAGTTTGACGATCACCGATAATCAATTCACGCTGACCACGTCCGATTGGAATCATCGCATCAATTGCTTTGATGCCGGTTTGGAGAGGTTCGTTCACAGGCTGGCGATAGATTACACCAGGAGCTTTGCGCTCAAGAGGCATTTCATAAAGTTGACCACTTAGAGGACCTTTTCCATCCACCGGATTTCCAAGTGTGTTAACAACACGACCAAGCATTCCATCACCAACATTTACAGAAGCGATCTTTCCAGTACGTTTTACAGTCGCGCCTTCTTTAATGTCTTTGTAATCACCTAACAATACAGCACCAACGTTGTCTTCTTCCAGGTTAAGCACCAGTCCTTTCAAACCAGATTCGAACTCGATCAGCTCGCCGGCCTGTGCTTGTGTTAATCCATAGATACGCGCAACACCATCGCCTACTGTCAGCACGGTTCCAACTTCTTCCAGTTGTGCTTCTGTGCGAGCCTGCGCTAACTGTTCACGTAAAATTGCTGATACTTCTTCTGGTCTGATCTCTGCCATATTTTTAAGAGATTAAAGTTCTTTGATGTAAGGGTTCTGACTAAATTTTACTTTTAATGATTTCAATTTGTTCTTGATTGATGCGTCAATCTGACGATCACCAACATTCAACACAAATCCTCCGATCATTTCCGGATCTACACGCTCAACTAATTCAACTTGAGATTTTGCACTAAGTTTTTTCACCACGTCAGAAAATTCCTGACGAAGAGCCGCGTCCAACGGCACAGCTGAAATCACAGTTGCTTTGCGAATTCCGTTGTATTCGTTGTAGGCATTATGAAATTCGCGAGCAATTGCAGGTAACAATGGTTCGCGATTTTTCTTTGTAATAATATCGAAGAACGCCATCGTAAGTGCGTGAACCTTCCCC
>CBQWHS010000922.1:0-2019 GCA_967728665.1 uncultured Chryseosolibacter sp.
TTCGCCAAGTGTCTTCCTGAAAATTCCCAATGCTTCTTGATACGACTTGATAGCGTTGTCAAAATTTCCGATGGACTGATAGACCCGTGCCAGGTTGTTCAACTTAATGGCGTAGCTCACACTTTTCGACTCGTTGTTTCTTTTTTGAATGGATAGTGCCCTTGTCAAAATTTGTTCCGCTTGTTGATATCGTGTTTGCTGAATATATACTAGTCCTAAATTTGATAAGGTGATGGCAAAATCTGAGTGATCAGTCCCGACCTCGACGCTGTCGATAGCGAGTAATTTTTTGAACGTTTGTTCTGCGCGTTGGAGTTGACCTAAATTTTGGGAAACGATCGCTTGATTGTTGAGAGTGGCGCCAAAATTTGCATTGTCAGTCGACATCGTTTCGAGCACGCTATCAAATATCTCTTCTGCTTCTGGTAGTTTATTTTGCGCCATATACAGCAATCCAAGGTTGAGTAATGCTGCGGTTGTTTCTTTAGAACGGTCACCTGTCTTTTTAGTCAATATTTCTACAGCAGACTGCAAGGTCCTTGATGCTTTTGTAAACTGACTGGTGATCGTATAGAGATCGCCAAGCTTAGACATGAGATTTCCCTGAATAATTGAATTCTTTTCTTGTTGGCGCGTGCTGGTCACCAGTAATTTTTCCGAATCATTGAATTTATCTGCCCGAATTAAAATATCGGAAGCATTGATCACAGACGAAACGTATTGTTCACTTCTCCATCCAAACAAATTTTTGTCATTGTCGACCAATTGTTGTGCAGTTGAAACGGCTTCGTTATATCGATTCGCTTCCATGTATGAATTTGCAAGGTTGTATAGGCATGTGCTGAACGCGTCATTTTTTTGCAGTTTCAATTCTTCGCGGAGTTTTTTCTCACGTTCCTGCCAATTGATTGCCTTATCAATAACACCAAGCTGAAAAAAAGAATCCCCCAAGTTTGAAAATGCGTTCGCAGCAATTGTATCTTTTTTATTCAGTGACAACTGTTCAATCTGTTTCTCCAGTTTTATGCACGCCTCGTAGTTCTCGTTGTTGTAAAATGCCTCAAGGTCATCAAAGGATTTTTGCGTTTGAGAAAACGTCAGTCCCGGAATAATGAACGCCAACGCAGTTAAAAATCTTTTCATAGAATAGGTATCAAAAAAGGAGCCGTTAAGCTCCTTTCAATTTACGTTTAAACAAATAAGACGATATTTAAATGAAGCCAATGAATCATTGGATCATTTGTTAAGATAGAATTCATGTTTTCCCGCCAACGAATGTTTACGTCCACCGCTGTACGTTGTTTCTGTCCAATCCAGCGTAAGCTTCATTTGATTATTTGAGATCTCCTCAATGGTTATCTCTTTGTCGTCCTGCCCTCGAAGAATAACAGTTGCTGTTTCGTCTTTGAATCGCCAGCTATCCTGTCTCAGCCAAACTGGAGTTGTGCCCGTTGTTGTAAATGATTCCTTAGAAAAGGTTATACTAAATCCAGGAAACAAATCGGCGGTAACATCAATGCCATCGATGATAACACCCCCGGTTGATGCAGGCGTCCACGTGCCACCACTGGCAGTTAATATTTGTGTTACCTTTTCTACTGGCGTTGGTGCCGGATCTTTACTGCAATTAGTCAGAAAGCCCAAGGTCATCAACGACGCTATCAGTAAGAGTTTGGAAAAAGATGTCGAAATATTTTTCATCGTTATTAAAATTAGCGAAATGCTGCTAAGACATTTCTATTTACTCGATACTTAATTTGAAGGTTCGTGAAGGAATATCCTTTTCTGTTACTTGAATGATGTAAAATCCTTTCGACAGTTCAGTTAGATTCAATGTGCTTTCAATTCCATTTGCTGGTGTTTTCATGAGAGCTCTGCCTTGCTCATTGAACAATGCGATCATGCGAGAATCCGATTCATTCTTGAATTCTACTTTCACAAACTCAACCGCTGGATTTGGAAACAAGCTAACCGCATATTGTTCATGATCCAATATTCCGGTAATGATCAGTTTTTTAA
>CBQWHS010000923.1:0-2011 GCA_967728665.1 uncultured Chryseosolibacter sp.
ATTGAATGTTGGGCTGGCCGTTGAAATCCAACTTGATAGTGCTGGCATCCTGAACAGTTAATAGACTAGCCGTTGCAGGAGGAAGCGTTGTCAATGCATTAATAATTTTTATTGCTGGATCACAATTATCGGCAGCACTCGTATTTCTTCCACGTACTGTGACTGTTTTACTCCCCGAGGTCGCGTATGTGTGAGTATCTTTTGCAAGATTTCCAACTGGAACAACTTTCACTGCCGATCCATCATTGTAATCAATTACATATTGATTGTAATTTGTATCGGTGATGTTTACGGAGACCTGGTTTCCGCCACAACTGAACACGTCAAACTGAGGTTGAGTATTTGGTGTTGCCGTTATCGTGATGTCGTCGAAACCGGAGGTTTGAAAAAGAATTCGCAAGGAAAACGTTCCTGCTTGCGAATATGTGTGACTGAAAGTAAGATTTTGGCCGGCTGTTGTCTCTCCAAAAAACATGTCGCACGGATTTGTGCCATCGCATTTCCAGGGTGATATGATTGTAATCTTTATTGTTAATGGAACGCAACCTTTTACTTGGTCAACCTGGAATCTTCCAAGCCGGCTTGTGTATTGCGCTTGCGCGAATAATGAAATGCCGAGCATTATCAGAAGTATCGACCAGGCCCTGCGATTCATCATGGAAGTTCTACTGCTTTTAGAAATTTCTCCGCTTTGGACATGTCATCATGCAAAATCCGATCGTCTTCTATAAACGAAACTGACTCCCGGAAAGTATCGACCAGTTTTTCCAATTTGGATGAGGTTTTCATAGGCCTGCGAAAAACAAGTGCCTGAGATGCTGTTATCAATTCGATGGCCAAAATAGAATATAAATTATTGACCACACGATAACATTTCGTAGCCGCGTTTGCACCCATGCTGACATGATCTTCCTGTCCGTTTGAAGAAACAATTGAATCGACCGAAGCTGGTGTGCAATGTTGTTTATTCTGACTGACCAACGAAGCTGCCGTATATTGTGGAATCATCAATCCTGAATTAATACCAGGATTCGCCACAAGGTAATATGGCAACTCGCGGGAACCTGAAATGAGTTGATAGGTTCGACGTTCAGAAATATTACCAAGCTCGGACAGGGCTATGGCGAGAAAATCCAATCCCAGCGCAAGCGGTTGTCCATGAAAATTCCCAGCAGAAATTACTTCGTCTTGCTCTGGAAAAACATTTGGATTATCGGTCACACTGTTAATTTCTGTGAGAAAAATATGAGTCACATAATCAATTGCATCGCTGCTTGCGCCGTGCACTTGAGGAATGCAACGGAATGAATACGGATCCTGAATGTGTTTCTTTGGTTGAGAAATCAATTCACTATCCTGTAATAAATTTTTTATTCTGGCTGCGACTTTCTTTTGACCAGGCTGCGGCCGAATATCATGAACTTTCGAATCAAAAGGTTCTATTCTTCCATCAAAAACATCGAGTGAAAGCGCTCCAATAATATTACTCAATTCTAACAACCGCTGTGCATGAAGAACGCACCAACTTCCATAAGCACTCATAAACTGTGTGCCATTCAATAAGGCAAGACCTTCTTTTGCTTTTAGATGGATTGGCAGCCAATTATTTTTATCGTTGATGTTTTTTGATGCAATACATTCTCCATTAACATTAACCTCGCCTTCATTAATTAGCGGCAGCGACAAGTGGGCTAGCGGTGCAAGATCTCCTGATGCGCCAAGCGAACCCATCTCATAAATTTTCGGAAACACATTGTTGTTGAACATCTGAATGAGCCGTTCAACGGTTTCAACCTGAACTCCGGAATAACCGTAAGACAAGGATTGTATTTTTAGAAACAGCATTAGGCGAACAACTTCCAGCGGTACTTCTGGTCCAGTTCCACAAGCATGCGATTTTACCAGGTTTTCTTGTAGCTTTTCAAGTTGATCGTATGAAATGTTACGATTATAAAGCGAGCCAAATCCTGTATTAATTCCGTAGATCGGCTGCCGTGTTTTTTGAATTTTT
>CBQWHS010000924.1:0-2009 GCA_967728665.1 uncultured Chryseosolibacter sp.
GGCAAAAGAAGCTGGCGTGAAACACATTCTTTACACGAGTTTTTTTGATGAAAATAAGGTGAAGAATTCTCCATTCGATTTTGTCTCTTCATCCGTGAAGGCGACTGATGCCACGATAAAAAGCAGCGGTATTGCTTACACGCTTTTCAAAAACAACTTGTACGCTGAGCTACTGCCTGCCATGTTTGGTCAGAACGTTCTCGAAAGCGGCATCTATTTGCCAGCCGGTGAAGGCAAGGCTGCCTATGTCACACGCGCTGACATTGCTGAAGCGATCGCCAATGTAGTCATTCAGGAAGGACACTTAAACAAAGAATATAATATCAGCAATACAGAGAATGTATCCCTTGGTGAAGTTGCAGCCATCTTAAGCGAGACGAAAGAAACAAAGGTCAAATACACGTCTCCTTCCAACGCAGACTTTGTCGCCACGATGGAAAAAAACGGTCTGCCACTTCAAGTTGTGAAAATATTTGCAGGCATCTCCGAGGCGATCAAGTCTGGGGAGTTTCAATCTGCTACAACAGACTTAGAAACGCTCTTGGGTAGGAAGCCGACAACAATGAAGCAATTTTTAAATCAAACGTATTTCAAAACAGTAACCGTAATCTAATAAAACGATATGAAACTATTTGATCAAGCCCAATTGGGAAACCTAAAATTAAAAAATAGCATGGCTATGTCGGCAATGACAAGAAGTCGTGCAGATATCAACGGTGTCGTAGGTGAAATGCATGTACAGTATTATTCCCAACGAATAAGTGCCGGACTCATTTTTACGGAAGCTATCAATATTAGTGAAGGAGCGATAGGAAGCCCGTTAACGCCTGGCATTTTCACTGACGCCCAAATTGAAGCTTGGAAAAAAGTTACCAAAGCTGTTCACGACAAAGGTGGAATTATCATCGCACAGCTTTGGCATACTGGTCGTGTCGGACACTCTACTGATCGCAAAGGTGTAGTGCCCGTCGCGCCTTCAGCTGTGCCGATAAGTGGTTCACAACACTATACGTCGCAAGGCCCTAAAGATTATGAAACACCTCGCGCATTAACTGTTGATGAGATCAAGCAAATCGTAAAAGATTATGGTCAGGCTGCAAAGAACGCAATGAAAGCCGGGTTTGACGGTGTTGAGTTGCATTCAGCGAACGGTTATCTGCCCAACCAATTTCTGGCAGACAACGCGAACAAAAGAACAGATGAATACGGTGGAAGTATCCCAAATAAAACGCGGTTTGTCCTGGAAGTAATGCAGGAGTTGATCAGCGCTGTAGGCGGTGACAAAGTTGGTATCAAGCTTTCGCCTTTCCATCCGTACGGAAATATTTTGTTTGACAATCCGATTGTCACGTACACGTATTTGATCGAAGAACTTAATAAACTGGACTTCGCCTATGTGGAGTTGATGAAGCGCAGCCCCATGTTCCCGGTAGCACACTATCCTACAGACGATGAGATAGAATTATTCGGCAAGCAGATAAAGCATTCGGTCATTGCCAATTCAGGTTACGACAAATTATCAGGCGAAGCTGAACTTCAAAAAGATATTGCTAAGGTCATCTCTTTCGGGACATTGTTTCTAGCCAACCCTGACCTTCCACAGCGATTCGAAAAAGATGCTTCACTTAACGTCCCAGACAGAGCAACTATGTTTGGAGGAGGAGCGAAAGGATACATCGATTACCCATTCATAAACGCCTAGCGCTTAACAACTCCAATCTTATTAATAAAACACTCATTCAAAATTTAAATTAAAAACAACTATGAAAAATTCGTTGAAAATCTCCCTGATATTGATCGTATTTCAGTTATCCTATTCAGGACTACATGCACAAAGCATTGCTGACAGCACTCAGAAAATGATTAACGGAGAGCGCGGTTTTTATGAAACATTGGGGAAAATTTATCCTGCCGAAAGTTCCGTTACGGTTAGCGCGACCAGCATTGCAGGAGTGAAAGCTTACTGGTTCAATCAAAATCTGACCAGTGAAAAGCATATTGTCATCCAC
>CBQWHS010000925.1:0-2007 GCA_967728665.1 uncultured Chryseosolibacter sp.
AGATTAAACATTGTTTTAGAGCGCATTTTATACAAACGATTTCGTGGTCAATTATGTGCAATCGATTGCATTTTAGGAAAGTTCAGTATATTTACCAAACGAAATTTCAGGTATCAGCCAAAAAAGTTAGAATATGGCCTATTTTGAATGTTTTAGCGAAGAAATTATCATTACTACGATAACTGGATTTTACCCTGATTGTTACATTTAGACCCTATATTGCGCAACCGATTACATTAGAAAAACGGTTTATCATGATGACTCCATAAAGATCACCCCCACATGAAAAAACAAAAAACAACCATACATGATATCGCCAGAAAACTCAACATCACGGCGTCCACCGTGTCAAGGGCGCTAAATGATAATCCCAGGATTAGTGATGAAACAAAAAAATTAGTTTTAAAGGCAGCAGAAAAATTAAACTATCGCGCCAATCACATCGCAGCTGCACTTCGAAATGGTAAAAGCAATATGCTGGGAATCGTCGTTCCTACTGCTGACAGAAGTTTCTTTGCATCGGTTATCCGCGGCATCGAAGAGGTTGCGAACCGCTCTGGTTATAATGTGATTATCTGCCAAACCTATGACAGCTATCAAAAGGAAGTGGACAGTATTGAGGCATTGTTAAAAGCACGTGTGGATGGGATCATCATTTCGCATGGAAAAGAAACTGAGAATTTTGATCACCTGAAAAATGTAAAAGACAGAGGGATACCATTGGTAATGTTCGATCGATTCAACGATGAGTTGGGCGTAAGCCAGGTGGTAGTTGATGATTATTTGGGTGCCTACAAGTCTGTGGAGCATCTTATTGACCAGGGTTGTAAGAGAATTGCGCACTTCACCAATAATCGTAAGATCAGTATTTATAAAGAACGCCTGCGCGGTTACAAGGAAGCTCTTGAGAATCATGGAATCCCATTCGATCCTTCACTGGTCATCGAAAGTAATTTACAACTTGAAGATGGTCGCAACAGCATGATAAAACTTCTCTCAGGTAAGTCCGGTCCTGATGCTATTTTCTCAGCCAGTGCGTTAGGCGCCGTTGGCGCGATGCAAGTTTTGAAAGAGAGAAAAATTAAAATACCAGATCAAGTCGCGATAGTTGCATTTAGTAACGAAGTGTATGCGTCATTTATCGATCCGCCACTGACTGCTATTGATCAGCATAGCATGCGAATGGGTAATGCAGCCGCCGAAGTATTTTTAGAGGAGATATCAAAGAAAGACAGCACTTTTATTCCCAACACTACAGTACTACGACCTGAACTCATTATTCGTGCATCGTCAATGAAAAAGAACAACACGACCGAGGTCTAGCTAAAATATTTATTTTTGTGCACTTTGTAATTACAAACAAACATTGCAAAAATATCTTCTTATAGTCACTTCGCTCCTAACTTAACCAACATTCCTCACATGCTTAAAAAGCTTACTAGAGAAACTACGGGTATCTCACAAAATCGCCCTGTAAAAGTGCTGCAGTTTGGCGGTGGTAATTTTCTGAGAGGGTTCGCCGACTGGATGATAGATGTGCTGAATGAGAAAACAAATTTTAACGGTGCCATCGACATCATTACTTCCGTGACACCGGGAACAGCAGAACAAATTAACGAACAACAAGGACTCTATTACCTTGTGCAGCAAGGCAACAAAAACGGCAAGCAATTTTCTGAAACAAGATTAATTACTTCAGTCAACAGTGCTATCAACCCAGCGAACGATTTCCCCGCATTTATAAAGTGTGCTGAGAATCCACATCTCCGGTTTATCATTTCTAACACAACAGAATCAGGAATAGTGTTTGAAGCAACGGACACTAAAATCGATTCACTGCCTAACAGCTTTCCAGGAAAATTGACGTTGCTATTACATCATCGTTTCAAACACTTTCACGGAGCAGAGAATAAAACGGTAATCGTTTTGCCCTGCGAGCTAATCGAAAATAACGGCCTCAAGTTGAGAGACATCGTTCTACAATATGCCTCGCATTGGAATTTATCC
>CBQWHS010000926.1:0-2005 GCA_967728665.1 uncultured Chryseosolibacter sp.
TTCCGTAATAGACATATCCCATCTGATCTGTCTCGCCGTATCGCACACGAATAGACGTTTCTGACGTGTACATTTCAGCGTTTATTATTTAGCGCACCCTTCCTCATCTCAATTGTCAAAGCACGCTGGTACTTGATTGCATTATTCATATGCTGCTGGTAGCTACTGGTGAAATTATGGCGCCCGGAGAAATCTTCTTTAGCGCACATATATAAATAATCGCTGGGAGTAAAATCAAGCACCGCATCGATCGATTGAATTTCAGGCATGTTGATCGGACCAGGTGGCAATCCCGTATTTCGGTAAGTGTTGTATGGCGAATCAATTTCCTTGTGCTCATTCAAAACACGTTTCAATGTAAAATCTCCCACGGCAAACACCAGTGTCGGGTCTGCCTGCAACGGCATTTTTTTGTTCAGTCTGTTCAGATAGAGACTAGCAATCACGGGTGCTTCATCTTTCCGTACCGATTCTGCCTGAACGATTGATGCAAGAATAGAAACTTCAATTGGCGTTAAGCCTAATTTTTCAGCTTTTGCCTTTCGTTCGTCATTCCAAAATTTTTCATACTCCTGGTGAAGTCTGTCAATTACCTCTTCAGCGGAGGCTTGATAATAAACTTCGTAAGTATTCGGTATGAACATGCACAGCACATTGTCTTTATTAAAACCATAACTGTTGCTCATGGCAAATTGGATAAGCGCTGCTTCAAATTCTTGTGGTTTGATAAATAAATTTTTTGTGACTTTTTCACTCAGTTCAGTGATAAGCCGCACATTGTTGAATGTGATTTTTACTGGAGCTTGTTCGCCTGAGCGTAACAACCGAATTGCTTGCAGGTTTGTCATGTTAGACCGAAGTATGTATCGGCCGGGACGGACATTCTGATTATACTTCATCAGCTTGGCAAGAAAACTAAATGATATCAGGTCTTGCACCATGTCTCCCTCGTGGAGAATTCTTTGAACATCACTGAACGTTGCTTCTCTTTTTATAAGAATTTGTCTGTCTTCCTTTTCGACCAAAATGTTTGGCGTATAGCAAATCTGGTAAGCGTAATACCCAAACGATATTAAAAGGATAGAAAAGAGAAGAAAGAAAACAAGTTTTTTCGAAGGCATCATATGTGGAATAACGGCAAAAATAAGCCTAAGATTATTAAGTTTTTAAATTTTTAAATGTTGAGAAAGTTAAACCATCGAAATAATTTTCTTGTGTTAATAAAAATTTAAGTGAATTTGCATTACTGCGATGGCTGCTGAACTGTTAAAAATTCATTCGATAAACCCGGAACAACGAAAAATAGATCGAGTCGTCTCCGTTTTAAAAAGCGGAGGAATAATTATCTATCCGACTGATACGATTTATGGCATTGGTTGTGATTTGTTTAACAAGAAAGCAATAGAACGATTGTGCCAGATTCTGGAAATAAAATATCACAAATTGAATTTGTCATTTATTTGCGATGATGTGAGTCAAATCTCCGAATATGTACGACGAATTGACACGCCCGTTTTTAAAATCCTAAAAAAAAGTCTTCCAGGTCCGTTTACATTCATTTTCGAAGCGAGTTCCAAAGTACCAAAGGTTCTTGATGTGAATAAGAAAACTGTTGGCGTGAGAATTCCCAATCACCGGATCCCTTGCGAAATTGTGCGCGTTTTAGGAAACCCAATTATTACCAGCTCAATAAAAAACGAGGACGGGATAAAAGAATACACCACAGATCCGGAAGAAATATACGATGACTTCAAAAATAAAATTGACTTGGTAATTGATGGAGGACCAGGCGGAAATGTTCCATCTACTGTTGTCGACTGCACAAATGACCACCTGCAAATTATAAGGCAAGGACTTGGCGATATTGACCTCTCTTAGTAATTATTAAATCACTGAGAAAAAACATTTTCTCCATTTATCAGTTTGTGGACCGCATTCCTCGTGATTCTTTTTATAACATCTCCCGATGGTCCACCCATTCCAGAAGATGAACACCAATCGGTAC
>CBQWHS010000927.1:0-2001 GCA_967728665.1 uncultured Chryseosolibacter sp.
TTCCCGCTAAGGAATGTAACGAGATCATCGTGGAGCCAACCTCCACCATTGGAACGAGTGTCAATGATGAGTGACTCTTTGTTCGCATGTTTACCTAATGCTTCTTCATACAACGTCCTGTAGCTTGGATCATTCATCCCACGAACGTGTATATAACCGACTTTACCTTTTGACAAGCTATCAACTTGTTGCGCGCGTTTTGTTACCCAACGTCGGTAGAGCAATTCATTCTCCTCTCCAAGAGAAACAGGTTTGATCACTTCATCCCATCGCGTTTTCGTTGCTGGATCATAAACAGAAACGAGTGTGTTCTTGCTCGCTTTACGATTCAGTAATTGATAAAAATCTGTGCTGGCGGTGATGACTTCATTGTCTATTTTTTCAACCACTAATCCTTTTTTGATTTTAGATTCGGATCGATCAAAAGGACCTTTCGTCATCACATCTGTAATCCGTAAACCATCGCCTTTAAAATTTTCATCAAAGATCAATCCTAGCGATGCAGTCGCGTCTTTGTTTTTAGTATCAGGGCTATAACGGCAGCCGGTGTGTGACGCATTTAATTCTCCAAGCATCTCACTTAGCATCTCGGCAAATTCCCAGTTGTTGCTGATATGCGGAAGGAATTTTCCGTATTCCTTCTTATAAAAATTCCAATCGACACCATGCAGATCGGTGACGTAAAACTTCTTCAACACTTGCCTCCAGGAGTGATCAAAGATGTATGCAAGCTCGCCTTTTTTATTCAACAGCATTTCGCCGTTGATCTGTACTGTTTCTTTTTTGAAAGGATCAATATCGATCCTCATCGGCTTGCCTTCCGCCAGAACAAATAGTTTCTTACCTTCTTTATCGATTGTCAGATTCGAGGCGTTGTCGCCGAGCTTTGTAATGATCTTTGTTTCTTTTGTGCGCAAATTTGTCTGCCACAGATCGACACCTTTTTCAAAACGTGCGAGATAGAAAAGTTTTTCTCCGTCATTCGACATGACAGCATCGCCAAGCAAAGAGGAGTGAATAGTAAGTTTTACTTTTCTGTCTTCAAGCCCGTTGAATTCTATCTTAACGGGTTCAACTGGTTTTTCACTTTCCTTGTCGTCTTTCTTTTTGTCTTTGTCCTTGTCTTCTTTCTCCTTCAATAGCTTGTAATCTTCTTCATTCAGCCGATAGCGATCATAACCGTTTTGCGTAAAAAACATTCCATATACATCGCCTTGCGCGCCCCAACTTCCATGGTTCTTCATTCCATCGCGATCGCTAAACCAAAGCATCATCTTCCCGTTCATCATCCACTTGGCGCCATTATCTTCAAAACCACTTTGTGTCAGGTTCACGACTTGTGCATTGCCTTGTGCGCTCACAAGTCCCACTTCACCGATCCAATGATTGTCTTGCATAAAATCGACAAGAAACCATTGCCCATCAGGCGACCATTGATAGTGTTGATCACCATCGCTGTACGAATAATTTTTGGTTCCCGGAAGGATAGTACGTGTGGCCTTCGTTGCCAGGTTAATTACTTTTAGTGTAGTGCGTTCTTCGAGATATGCTACTTCTTTTCCGTCCGGGGAATATTCAGGTTGAAATTCTTCAGCAGTTGTTGCGACAACCGGTTCCTCTTTCACAATTGTAGCCGCATAGAAATAGGGCTCTTCTTCACGAGCAATCGAAGATTTATAAACATCCCAATTGTCATTTCTTTCGGCTGCATAAACAATCGACCGGCCATCTTTGCTAAAACCAATACTTCTCTCTTGTCCGGGAGTATTGGTGATTCGCTTGGTGACGCCACCTTCCACGGAAGTGATAAAAATTTCGCCACGAACTACAAAGGCAACTTCCTTTCCTTTCGGTGACAACACCATTTCTGTTGCACCTGCATTCACTGGAACAATTTCATAATCATTTATTTTTCCATCCATGTTGATTTTGATATCAACACGTTTCGGTTGCTCGCCTTTTTTTAGGGTGTAGATTTCTCCATCGTATGAAAAACATATT
>CBQWHS010000928.1:0-1999 GCA_967728665.1 uncultured Chryseosolibacter sp.
TATGCATTCATTTTTTATTTTACAGACCAGCCTGTTACCAGGTTTGGCGCCCTGGAGCATTCCTATTCATCGGTGTACTATATGCCTGAAGCCACGATCACAGAAATGGATCAGCAACTCCGCGATATGGCGGCACATGAGTTCTTCCACATCGTAACGCCCCTGACAGTTCACTCAGAAGAGATCGAAAATTTTGATTTTAATAATCCAAAAATGTCTGAGCATTTATGGATGTATGAAGGTGTAACGGAATATTTCGCATCCAACGTTCAAGTCAAATATGGTTTGATTTCTCCCGAACAATATCTGGAAGTGTTGCAGGAGAAATTGTTCTACACTGATCAGTATAAAAAAGATCTTCCGTTCACTGACTTAAGCAAATTTACGCTTGATAAATATCACGATCAGTACGACAACGTCTATCAGAAGGGCGCATTGATCGGGCTATGCCTAGATCTTGAACTTCGTAAGTTATCCGGTGGTAAATATGGGCTGCGAAACCTGATGCTTGATCTTTCACAGAAATTCGGAAAGAATAAAGCGTTTAAGGACGATGAATTGTTTGATGTAATTGTGAAGATGACATACCCTCAGATCGGAGATTTTTTTAATCGTTATGTGAAAGGTGCTGAACCATTGCCCATCAAAGAAGTGCTTCGTTCAGTGGGCGTTCGTTATAGTGAAGAGGAAAAATTTAAAGATTACACGCTCGGCATCGGCAACCAGGATTTGGGAATAGCCGACGTTGAAGGAAAGCAAAAGTTGGAAATTGCACGGACAGAATATTTGAATGAAATGGGAAAAACGTTGGGTTTTGAAAAAGGTGATATCATTTCAAAGATTAACGGTGAAGACGTTCCTGAATTCGGCCCAGAGTTTGGCACTTTTTTCCAACGTCAAATGATGTCATTGCCTCAAAAAGATTCCGTGACTTACACGGTGCTGCGAAAAAATGCAACTGGTGAACTAAAGGAGAAAGAACTTAAAGCTCCGGTAATGCAAGTTGAACTTTCGCAAAAGCATATGATGACTTTCGATCCGGAAGCAACTCCGGAAGAGCTTGCACTCCGCGATTCATGGCTAAAGCCGTAGTCTAAAAGTTTATAGCAGGCAAGGAAGACAGGCAATATGCGTTATGCTTTGCTTGTCTTTTTTATTTTCTGTTAGGGTCGATTTTTAGCGCAACGGCTTCAGCACATCGTTCTCCATCCATGGCTGCAGAAACAATTCCTCCAGCGAAGCCTGCGCCTTCACCGCAAGGAAAAAGACTTTTCAGCTGCGGATGCTCCAGTGTTTCGTTATCTCTTGGAATTTTCACAGGCGATGATGTGCGACTTTCAACTCCAACGATTTGTGCTTCGTTTGTCAAATATCCTTTCATTTTCTTACCGAACGCCTGGAAGCCTTGTCTCAACGCATCGGCAATAAACGTCGGCAACACAGCTCGCATATCCACGGAAGTGAGGCCCGGTTGATATGATGTCTCTAACAAACTTTCCGAAATTTTTCCATTGACAAAATCCATCAGTCGTTGCGCCGGAGCATGTTGAGTTTTTCCTCCCATACTCCATGCCTTTTGTTCAACCTGTTGCTGAAAATGAAGTGCTGCCAATGGGCCAAATTTTTCATACGTCTTGAAATTTTCGTGATCGACTGCCACCACAATGCCCGAATTCGCAAACCGCGAATCCCTGCGAGAAGGGCTCATTCCATTCACAACAATTTCTCCGGGAGCTGTAGCCGCCGGAACGATGAATCCTCCAGGACACATACAAAACGAAAACACACCTTTGTCTTTTCCATTAATGTGCGCCTGATGAACAAGTGAATATGACGAGGCTGGCAAATAAGGTCCGCGATCAATCGGGCAATGGTATTGAATCTTGTCAATCAGCGCTTGTGAATGCTCTACACGAACACCCAACGCAAATGGCTTTGCTTCAATTAAAATATTTTTAGAAGAAAGTAATTCAAAAATATCACGCGCTGAATGGCCTGT
>CBQWHS010000929.1:0-1997 GCA_967728665.1 uncultured Chryseosolibacter sp.
TGCTAGCCTGAAACGACCGTCTATCGTTTCAGATAGTTTTCATAACCCTGAACTTCGGGCGAAGCAGGACTTTCAATCCGTCATTTTCTAACCCCAGTTTGCCAACGATTGCATTCAGCAACAAACACTTGTTCGTGCTTGTTTTGTTAAATAGTTCCTAAAAATTTGCGTCCTGATTTGAAGTTCTACTAATTTGGTATACATTAGAGCCAATGAAGAAGTTATATCCGTGCATAATGAGAGGTGTCGCAACGGCCAGGCTATGCTGTTGCAACCCATCGGACCGCGTAGGAAAAACGAATTTGTGATAACGCATCAAAACGAAAACAAATACGGAGCCTTTCCTGCTTAACAACCGGAGAGGCTCTTGTGCTTAATAACGAGACAGACATGCAAAGCTTTCGAACAGAACTTGAAGATTTAAATAACCCGATCGTAGCGCGAGACATTATCGATCTGGAAAAAAAGATCAGGTTATTCCGTGACGGTAAGATTGATGAAGAAAAATTTCGCAGCTTAAGATTGGCACGTGGAGTTTACGGTCAGCGTCAGGCAGGCGTTCAAATGATCCGCATAAAATTACCTTTCGGTAAAGTAACTACCACACAGCTGCGTAAAATCGCTGATATCTCCGATGAGTATGCGAGCAGTAATCTACATGCCACCACGCGTCAGGATATACAAATTCACTTTGTAAGTCTGGATCGAACGCCTGAGTTGTGGGCCAAATTGGAACAAGATGAAATTACACTGAGAGAAGCGTGTGGAAATACAGTGCGGAACATCACAGCCTCTCCAACGGCTGGAGTTGATCCCAAAGAATTGTTTGACGTATCGCCTTACGCGTATGAAACATTCCGGTATTTTTTAAGGAATCCAATTTGCCAGGAGATGGGCCGGAAATTCAAAATCGCTTTTTCGTCAAGCGAAGATGATACAGCCTATACGTTTATTCATGACCTCGGCTTCATTCCGAAAATACAAAATGGCGAGCGAGGTTTTAAGGTATTGATTGGAGGCGGTTTGGGTGCGAATCCTTATCTCGCAGAAACGGCATTTGAATTTTTACCGGAAGATCAATTAATTCCATTGACCGAAAGCGTGTTGCGTGTGTTTGATCGGTACGGTGAACGCAATAGGAGAATGAAAGCAAGATTAAAATTTCTTCTCGATGAAATCGGGCTACCTGAATTGATGAAGTTGGTGGAGGAGGAGCGACTCGCCATTAAACATAAAACGTATAAAATTGATTACGCTTCTTATCCTGATGCACTTGTACCGGCAGAAATTGTTGCTCCTGTCGTTAACATTAACGATCAACAGAAGTATCAGCGATGGTTAGACACGAATGTGTTCCGCCAAAAACAAGCTGATTTTTTTGGTGTTTATGTTAAACTTCCGGTTGGAAATCTTTCCTCCAACCTTGCGAGAAAATTCGCAGATGTAGTCGATTTGTTTGCTTCTAATGAATTGCGCATCACGGTAAATCAGGGGTACATGATTCGCTTTGTGAGAGAAAATGTGCTGAAGAATTTGTTTGTTGCGCTTGATGCGCTGGGCCTAGCTGATCCTGGATTCGATAGCGTGGCAGACGTTACTGCCTGCCCTGGTACAGAGTCTTGTAATCTTGGAATTTCCGACAGCACAAAAATTTCCCTTGCGCTGGAAAAGGTAATTCGCGAAGAGTATCCTGATTTAATTTACAACAACGATATTAAAATTAAGATCAGTGGTTGTCCCAATTCATGCGGTCAGCACGGCCTTGCCAGCATTGGCTTTCACGGCAGTACGATAAAGGACAAACAAGGAAAAGTGATGCCAGCCTTGGTGGTCTTACTCGGGGGCGGACCAAAATCAAATGGTAACGGAATTATTTCTGATAAGCTGATTAAAATTCCAAGTAAACGCGGTCCTGATGCTTTGCGTTTGTTGCTGGACGATTACGAAGCGAATGCAGCCGATGGCGAATATTATCATGATTACTTTGTCCGCATGGG
>CBQWHS010000930.1:0-1968 GCA_967728665.1 uncultured Chryseosolibacter sp.
TCATCAAGCTTAAAAAGTTAAGTTAAAAACGGTCAACGTTTTTTAGGCATTCACATAGCCCAATTATCCAAGACTAAAGCGCCCAACAACCCAGTAAGATATGCATTGCTACAATAAGCCTTGCCAAAAAAATATTTTCTGCCTAACATTAGAATAAGTTGAATGTTGCAGTCGCGATTTGTTTTACGTGATTCATAATCGACTTCAACGTTTTGAATAAACAGAATGCTTATGAAAAACCTCTTCCTGATTTTGATTTTATTTTACTTAATAACACTGCCGACTTTTGCGCAAGTCCCATTACAAGCTTCCGAAGGCTTCGATGCGGTTAAACCATCCATCGCGCATGGAAAGATCGATACGATTTCGTATCCCTCTAAAACCATTGGTGTCAGTCGCAGGTCCCTGGTGTACACACCGCCAGGTTTCTCCAAGAGTAAGAAGTACCCTGTGTTGTATCTCTTGCATGGTATCGGCGGTGATGAGAAGGAGTGGTTGAAGAATGGACAGCCGCAAGTCATACTTGATAATCTCTATGCTGACAAAAAACTAGAGCCAATGATTGTCGTGATGCCCAATGGCCGCGCCATGAAAGATGACCGGGCTATCGGAAATGTGTTTGACAGTGCAAGGGTACAAGCGTTCTCGGTTTTTGAAAAAGATTTATTGAATGACTTGATTCCATTCATAGAGAAAAAATACCCAGCCTTGAAAGATCGAGAGCATCGTGCTGTTGCTGGTTTGTCAATGGGTGGAGGCCAGTCGTTGAATTTTGGTTTAGGCAACCTGGATAAGTTTGCATGGGTAGGCGGATTTTCATCGGCACCCAATACGAAATTACCGGAGGTGTTGGTTCCTAATCCTGCGGAAGCAAAATCGAAACTGAAATTACTTTGGATCTCGTGTGGCGATGCGGACGGGCTCATGAATTTTAGCAAGCGCACCCACGATTATCTATACGAAAACGAAGTGCCTCATATTTTTTATGTAGAGCCGGGAGCTCATGACTTTAAAGTCTGGAAAAACGATCTGTACGTCTTCTCTCAATTTTTATTTAAGCCGGTCGATAATTCAGTGCTCAAGTCTTTTAGCGTGTTAGGCATACCGGCTGCATCCAACGTGCGTTCAGCAAAATATCCGCAGATCCTTCCGGACAACCGCGTAGTATTTAAGATCAAGGCACCCGATGCGCAGAACGTGCGGGTAGATCTTGTGAAGAAGTATGACCTTACAAAAGATGCCGAAGGATTCTGGACAGTAACCACTGATACTGTCAGCGAAGGATTTCATTACTATTCGATTTTGATAGATGGTGTTGCACTGGCCGATCCTGCCAGCGAAACATTTTATGGCATGGGACGGATGGCAGCGGGCATTGAAATTCCTTCCAAGAATGGAGCCTTCTATGCATTGAAAGACGTGCCGCATGGAGAGGTAAGGATAAAACGATATTACTCAACAGTATTTAATGCCTGGAGGCGTTTTTACATTTATGCGCCGGCAGGATATGATACGGATGTCACCGAAAAATATCCGGTACTATATCTTCTTCATGGTGGTGGTGAAGATGAGCGCGGATGGGCGACTCAAGGCAAAACAGACTTGATATTAGATAATCTTATTGCCTCGGGAAAAGCAAAACCTATGCTGGTGGTGATGACGGATGGAAATGTTGGTGCTGGTGGTATCGCAAATTTTGGAGAGAGAACGCTGCAGCAATTTGAAAATGAGTTAAAACAAGTTGTCATTCCTTTTGTGGAAAAGAATTATCGTGCTAGCACGGATTCTAAAAATCGTGCGCTGGCGGGGCTATCAATGGGTGGACTGCAAACGCTGTATGCCGGAATACGAAACAACCAAATGTTTTCTTCCCTTGGTGTATTTAGTTCCGGTTGGTTTTCAACCAACACAGCGCTGTCAGATCCACAATATAAATTCATGAGGGAAAACGCATTAACGATCAATAGC
>CBQWHS010000931.1:0-1958 GCA_967728665.1 uncultured Chryseosolibacter sp.
GCTCGCTTTCCGAAAGGGAAACAATTTTTCCTCTTCCAATTCTTCGGGATGGATCGATGAAAATGCAATCAGCAGGTTGTGCGTTATTGCTGATAAAATCTTCCGCTGACGAATTTATATAAGTGATATTCAATGCACCAAGCTGCTGATGATTATGGCGTGCGATGTCAAGCAATGATTGATCATGTTCGACATAAATTACAGATTGAAATATTTTACTGAGGAAAAAAGTGTCGACTCCAAATCCTCCGGTCAAATCGATTCCTGTGTTAAAATGCGAAATGTTTTGTTTTAGGATTTCGGTTTTGTGAATGGCTGTCGCCTGCGAAGAAGATTGTTCCAGGTTAACAATTGGCGGGTAGACGATTTTTACTTTTTCAAAATACAAGGGAAGCTTGTCTTTCGCTTTTCTTCTGCCATTGATTTGATTTGCGATAACAGATGAGGGAATTCCTTCGAAGTCTTTGTATTTTAATAAAAACTGATGGATGTCATCGTGCTCATGCTGATGAATGAAACGTTGGACGCTTTCACTTAGCAATTTTTCAAACACAAAATTTTAGACTTTAACCTCTTGCGATCGTCTCGAATGAAAATGGATAATGACATTGCGAATGTACACAACGATTCCCATTCCCTGCGCCACCAGCAGCACGGGGTCGATTCTGTATGTTGCGTACGTCAATATCATCACGGAAGCAAGCGAACTGATTATCCAAAAACCTAACGGCAAAATTGAATCTTTACTTTTCTCAGAATAGTACCATTGATATACGAATCTCAAATTGAGCATCAACTGACCGACAGCACCCATGGCAATAATAGGATTTGTGAAATCACTATTGGTGTTAATCGCGGCAAGCTTACCTGAATTAATAAAGAAGATGTAAATGAGCGCGCAAACCGGAAGACTGAAGATTATTGCCCTCGCTATCAGCGAAAAATTTTTCCACTCATGTTTGAGCTGAAGATTTCGGATATAAATAAAGTACGACAACGTTTGCCCGAGGATGATCACAGCGTCATTTCGCAGGATGCCGTAAATGAGAAATAGGAAAGAGGCCATCAAGCTGAGTTGCCAAAAAATCGTTGGCGATAAAACTTTTCCTTTTTTCTCGGAAAGAATCAATTGGACAATCAAGCGAGCGCCAAAAAGGCTTTGCGCAAAGAAGCCGAGACCGTAAATACCGTATTTTTGGGCGAATTCCATTTAAAGGATGCAAAGAAAGGAAAACGGCACCACAATTATCGCATGCGGGAAATGACAAATTCAAGGAATCATTTTGACCTGATTGTGATCGGGGGAGGCGCTGCAGGATTTTATGGAGCGATTCAGGCTGCAGAGATGAACCCAGCCATGAGGATCGTGATCCTGGAGAAATCAAACAAGGTTTTAGCAAAGGTGAAAGTTTCCGGTGGTGGGCGTTGCAATGTAACTCACCAATGTTTCAATCCAATTAAACTTTCTCATCACTATCCACGTGGCGAAAAATTTCTTCAAAACATTTTCAAGAAATACGACGCCACAAAAACGATATCATGGTTTGAGTCGAAAGGCATTCGAATAAAAGCTGAAGAGGATGGAAGAATGTTTCCAACTACGGACGATAGTCAAGCGATCATTGATTGTTTTATCCATGAAGCCGTTCGGCTAAAAGTAAAAATTCAAATGGGAGAAGGCGTTATTTCGGTTTCGAAGGTGGACGATCGATTCAATATTAATACCATTACCGGAAAGGAATTTACATCGAAAAATGTTCTCATTACTACCGGAGGAAGTCCGAAATCAGATTCATATAATTTTATCGCGAGCCTGGGACATACCATTCTTGAACCGATTCCATCGTTATTCACATTTAATGACACCGATAAAAAGTTTGTCGACTTGATGGGTTTGTCTGTTCCAAACGCTGAAGTGAAAATTGCTGGAACGAAGCTTTCACAGCGTGGCCCACTAC
>CBQWHS010000932.1:0-1955 GCA_967728665.1 uncultured Chryseosolibacter sp.
ACATTATTGGAATGGACACGCTAAAAATTGGCGGACTCGGAGAAATATTACATCCACAACTGCCAGAATCGCTCTTTTTCTGCGGCTGCAATAAGCGCTCCGTCTTTCTCTAAACATGCTGATGTATCGTGAAAAGCTGCATTGATACCAAGTGTCTACATTTCGCTATAGCTTTTAGGTGATTGCAGTAAGCGTATAAAAACTATTCCTTAGCAGATAAGGAATACACTCAAAAGCCCAGGTTATTCCTCTACAAAATTCAAATCTTTGCCGAACGTTTCTTCTGTAAACCAAGCTGCAACAATGGCGATAGCAAAAAGGATCGCGCCAGTAATCCATCCACCGGTGACATAACTATCAAAGGAAGTTCGCAAGAATTTAAAAATGATAATGATCAATGGCAATGCACCACGCACCATGTTTGGAATGCTGATAGCCGCTGATGCCCGAAGGTTTGTTCCAAATTGTTCCGCACTCATTGTTATATACACTACGGTGAAGCCTGTTCCATAGCCAAGTCCGGCGCAGATCAGATAAAATGTTGTTGCACTTCCACCCTGTTGCAGAAAAAATAATATTGTGAAGAGCATGGCAATCGCATAAAAAATAAACAGCGACTTCTTTCTGCTCTTGAGTTTTTGGCTGAGCAATCCAACGCTTAAGTCACCAAACGCAATGGCGAGGTAAAGAAACATTATTGCTTTACCAGGATCGATGTCAGCAATTCCAAACTCCGCAGCGAACTGATCAGAGAAGGTAACGAGCACACCAATGAGATACCACGCCGGCAAGCCGATCAAAATACATTTAACATATTTCACGAACCGTTTTCGATTGTTGAAAAACATCAAAAAATTTCCACGCTCGACGTGCGTTGATTCAATTTG
This sequence comes from uncultured Chryseosolibacter sp., assembly GCA_967728665.1. GTDB lineage: Bacteria > Bacteroidota > Bacteroidia > Cytophagales > Cyclobacteriaceae > Chryseosolibacter. The sequence continues at coordinate 888 of CBQWHS010000932.1, forward strand.
CTTAAACAATGCACTTTCGTGAACGCTGACTCGTAACACCAGCAAAACGAATCCGAGGCCACCACCAATGAAATAACACGTTCGCCAATCAAAAACTTTATTCAATAAGAACGCTGTCACCGCTCCGAGAATTCCGAACGAAGCAATCATCGCTGATGCAACACCACGCTTTTCTTTCGGAAGTAATTCACTGACGAGGGTAATTCCAGCACCGAGTTCTCCGGCAAGTCCAATTCCGGCCATAAATCGCAGGGCAACATATTGTGGAATGGATGCGACGAAACCATTCAAAACATTGGCAACCGAATACAATAGAATAGAACCAAAAAGTACCTTAAGCCTTCCTTTCTTATCACCAATAATTCCCCAAATAATTCCGCCAACAAGCAGACCAAACATTTGCATGCTGATTATGTACTCTCCTTCGGACAGGATTTCATCCGGTGTTAATCCCAATGCCATGAGGCTTGGCTTTCGAACAATGCCGAATAAAAGCAAATCGTAGACATCAACAAAAAAGCCGAGTGCGCTCACGACTACGGCTAACTGAAATAAACTTGACGACCTATTTGTTTGCATTGACATGAGCTAAAAGATCAAATCTCTAAAGTGATTTTATTCATTGAATGATGGTGACGATGGCCCGTTTGTAGCGCGTAAGTTTTGGAACTCCATTGTCCGTGACCTGGTATATTAAATGAATTGTTTGGCCTGCGACAGCATCGTTTGGAATTACGAAGGAAAACATCGGTGAATCGTTGTTCGTCAGTGAAAGTTGTTTCGGGTAAGTTCCTGCTTCCTTATAATGCCACCAAACATTAACGAGATCGTTGTGATCAGGATCACTCGCACTTCCTTCAATGGAAATATTTTGCCCCGCGCGCGCACGAATATTTTCTTCGCCTTCTATCGAGACTATCGGAGCATGGTTTGCGCTGTCATAAGATTTAACGCACCAATCCGCACGCGCAGCAAAATCATTTTGTATCACATCGATCCAACGAACTTGTGGATATGTTGTCTCATCTTTGTTGGTAGCTGGATTAAAATCCGTTACATGCTTTCCGT
>CBQWHS010000933.1:0-1952 GCA_967728665.1 uncultured Chryseosolibacter sp.
TAGCCAATACAAGCCTTCGTTACCGGTGTTTAAGCCGGATGAAAAATTCATATCCAATAAAATAACGTCATAGTTAGCTACAGCCAGTGATTGTATTCTATTAGCGCTCGTTTCGCGAGTCACGACAAAGTCATCCTCAAGAACAATCGCCAGTGCATCGAGCACATCGCGATCATCATCAATAATTAAAGCCCGTGGTACTAACTTCATTTTGTGACCAGCATATCCATGCGATTCTACATCACTTATTTGAATTTAGCAATGTCAAACAACTTGACAGAAAGTGTAAAAAAATTAGACAGCTGATGAAAAGAAGTGATTTGAAATTGCGTTTTTGCGGATAAAATGATGGTTTTCGACTTTTGGCACTTAGGTTGGATGTAAGAGGTCAAACCTTATTGAAATGTTTTCGAATTACCTAAAGATTGCGCTTCGGTTACTGACTCGTCAAAAGGCGTTCGCGTTTATCAACATCTTCGGACTTACAATTGGGATGGTCGGTTTCATCCTGATTTTCTTGTATGTAAGATATGAGTTAAGCTATAATAGCCATCATGAAAAGTCAGACCGCATCTACCTGGTTGTTCGTGACTCATTTCTTGACAATAACGTCTATAATTTTACACCAACTCCTTATCCGTTTCGAGATGCGATTGTAAATGAATTCCCGGAAATCGAAAAGGCCGCAAGACTTGACGAATGGACGCGATTGATGTTCAACCATGGTGACAAAACTTTTGAAGAAACCGTTACCATGGCGGACAAAGATGTGTTCGATATTTTTACATTTTCTATTGTTGAGGGTGACAAAAGAAATCCGTTGCCTTCAATCACGTCAGTAGCAATCTCAAAAAAAATTGCTGAGAAATATTTTGGCGATGAGCCGGCATTGGGAAAGACATTTCATGTTAACGGAAGCTTTGATTTTAATGTGAGTGCGGTGTATGAAAATTCTCCACCGAATTCAACTATGGTGTTCGATGTAATTCTTCCTGTAGAATTTTACAAAAGCCTCGGTCGTGATCTGATGCGATGGGATTCAAATGCCTACAACGTTTACCTGCTTCTCAAGGAGGGAGTCGATGTACAGTCCTTTGAGAAAAAATTAAAACCACGGCTGGGCAAAGATCAACCAGCTGACAAACCAGACGAACTTTTTTTGCATCCTTTTAAAGACATGTATTTGTATTACTTCAAATACAAGGATGGACCTATAAAATATGTCTATATCTTTTCGGTAATTGGGATTGTCATTCTCGCATTAGCCGGAATGAATTATGTGAACCTGGTCACCGCCAGGTCCGTCCAACGCGCGAAAGAAATAGCTATACGCAAAACTGTTGGGGCTGAAAAAAGTCAGGTGATTTTTCAATTCCTCGGCGAGTCAATTCTGTTTACACTGATTGCGGTCAACTTTGCAGTTCTTATTGTCGAGTTGTTTTTGCCGTGGTTTAACACGATGCTTCAAAAGAAGCTTGATATTGACTACACCAATCCAGCAACGCTGATAACCCTACTGGCAATCGCTTTGGTTGCCGGGGCTTTGGCTGGCGCTTATCCAGCTTTTTATCTCGCTCGCTTTTCTCCGTCGCAGGTATTGAAAAGTTCGGCAACATTAAGAAGAGGAACCTTCAAAAGTGCGCTCGTAATTGTTCAGTTCACGATCTCAATAGCGCTGATCATCACCAGTCTTGTGCTCACTAAGCAATTCAATTATTTATTAAAAATTCCTGTTGGGTTTGACAAGGAGAATGTGTTCTATTTTAAGTTGGAGGATGAGGTGAGAAACAGTTTTGAAAGTATGGCGAAGGAACTCGAAGGAGTGCCAAATGTTGTGAGTGTAAGTGCGGGTGGACATTTGCCGACAGAGATATTTTCAAACGGTGGTGGCTATCAATGGGAGGGGAAAGATCCTGCCCAGGATGTTTTAATCAGTTCAACGCGTGTTCATG
>CBQWHS010000934.1:0-1951 GCA_967728665.1 uncultured Chryseosolibacter sp.
AGGAAAAAGATTTGTCATCGAAAACAATCCAGCCATTTTTCCAATCTGTGAAATCTTCAGATGTTACATTATTCTGCAGGAGGATCTCTTTTGAATCTTTGATAAAAACGGCTTGTTCATTTGGAACAAGGGTAAGTGGATCAGTAACATTTATTTCCTGCTTTGGCGTCAGTGTGATTTTTCCCCGCACGAGTGTTGTCTCAATGAAACTGTCTTCAGCATATGACTTCACATTGAAAGCTGTGCCCAGCACTTTTATCGAGACGCCATCCGTGTTTACAATAAAAGGTTTGTCTTTGTTCTCAGCGACATCAAAAAAAGCTTCACCTTCGAGAAATACCTCGCGCGTTTTTTCTTTTGCAAAGTCGTTCGAATACGTCAGCCTGCTATCAGAATTAAGCCAGACTTTACTTCCATCTTCAAGTTCGATGTATCGGCGTTCGCCTCTTGCACTGTGTTGCTGGCGATCGGAAAATGTTCGTGGTAAAATGCTTTTACTGTCACTTATTGCAAAGTATCCCAGGAAGCTTACCGCAATTAGAAGAGATGCCGCGATACCATATTGAATTGTTCGTCTCGACAATAGTGGACGAACTTGTTGTTCCTCGATGTCAATCCGTTCATTCAGTTGTTTTTTGATATTTTCAATATCGGCAAATGGCACGGCTGATTCCGTTTTTAACAGAAGCAAAAATTCCCTTGCTTCATCAATTGATTCTTGTTTGTGCGGAAAATTCTGAATGAACGTGTTCCAAAATTTGTCGTGATTAGCATCAGGTGCGTCTACCCATTGCTGGAAGTATTCATCCTGAATAAAATCTTCTGTTGAAAAATGATCGTAACGCATAATCTGACTTGTACTTATATAGAAGCACAGCGATTAAAAATTACTCCTTGAATTCTAAAATATTTTTTTGATAGGTGACTGAAGCGTAATTCGGGATTGAATTAGCTATTTATTGACATCGTTCCCCGTTTGACAGCCGATTTGGCCAGCGATTTCCGGAGGGTTAAGATTGACTTGCTGATGAGGTTGTAGGCAGCTTTCACGTCAACGTTCATCACTGATGCAATATTCTCATATGAAAGCCCTTCGAAAAACTTTAAATGAATGGCTTCCTGTTGCCGGTTGCTGAGCATGGAAATAGCTTGCTTCACATCTTTTGCCTGCTCCAGTGATGTTTGTTGCTCGATCATCGACATTTCAATGGAGGCTTCAGAGTTCTTAATGTCGTTGCTTGAATCGGTATTCTTTACAAACTTTTCCTCCTGTGATAGTCTTCTTAAAATTTTTCTACGGAGCGATTTAAGCAGATAGAATTTAACGACTTTAACGTCACTCGCCAATCTCTCGCGTTTAGTCCACAGTTCGAAAAAGACGTCTTGAATGCAATCTGCAATCAACGCGCGATCTTTCGTGATACCATTTCCGTAGGAATAAAGGGAATTGATGTGCTTGTCAAATATAGAGTTCAGCGCAACGCGATCTCCTTTTCTAAGGTTTGCCCAATGCAATGTTTCAGCATCAGCATAGCTTCTTTCGCTTGTACTGGTGACAATTAGCGAAGGAAAGTCGCGAATAAGACTTGTATTGTTAAGGGCTGCATCCATAGGCCTCTTAAGCGATAATCATTAAGGTGTAGGTTTAAAGAGACTGCAATCGTTTGCAACATCTCATAAGCTATGGACGTATTAGTGGCCGTGTCTCCTTGACAAAGCTTTCTAAAATTTTTTAAATTTTAAGAAGTGTGTTGTGTGTGAATTGACACAGGTCCGTTCATTTTTAAAAGCCCAAATTGATCTACGAATATCTGCGAACTTTGCGAATTGCGGTGTGCCTAATCACATTAGCGTAAAATGCTCGAACTTTTTTATTGATCATTTCCCTTGAAGTAGCCATGAGGATTAATGTATGATTGGGACATCGTATAGGAAATTATCCGTACCCGAA
>CBQWHS010000935.1:0-1950 GCA_967728665.1 uncultured Chryseosolibacter sp.
AAATTCCAAAGTTTGTACTCACCAGCCACATTGATCCGAGAAATCGGATGCGATCTATTAAATAACCTGTGGAAGGATATGTAGTCTGCGGATTTATAACAGTTGATGGTAAACCATTTCCAGCAGGATGAGTCCAGCTATTTCCATTCCACTGGTATAATCCGCTGAACGTGGACACGACTGGTTGTCCATTATAGAATTCGATGGAGCGCGGTGCTTGATAATAATATCCATAAGCCTCCATGGGAAATCCCGCATTCATATTCACAAAAGTTTTTCCGAGATCATTGGAGACAAAGATTCCCTGAATGAGCGTTCCTAAGTACAGCTTTGTTCCACGTAGGTCCATTACGGTTGGATGGAAGTAGTAGGCAGTAGGAAGCGTTGAAGCATTGACACTCCAGGTCGCCCAGGTAGTCCCACCGTTGGCGGAGAATTGGTTGCCGAAAAGTATGGTGTCTCCTGACACAACCAATTTTCTATCGGAACCAAACGAGTCGTTGGGAGAGCCTCCATAGGCAACGCCAAGCGGTCCTTTCGTTAATACGTAATTCCAGGTCGCTCCACCATCAGCTGACATAAATAACTCGTTGTTCGAAGCGATGAACAATTTGCCGTTGACGTTAACAATGTCATCAACTATGCCGCCTTCCGACTCCTGCTGAAGTTTTTCCCAGGAACCGTTGATTTGCTGCGCTGGTAAAGATTGACTTAGAACAAAGAGAAATAATGCAAAAAATAACTTTCGTAACAGTGGGTTAACAAGGCTAATCATAGGTATTCTTTTTTGTGTAAAAATACCCGCGACACCCCTGTGGGTAAGCTTTCTGACCTTCTACAAAGCTTCACACCCGGTTTTTTGGGTGTAAACAATAGGTTAACGTGAAAGCCAAAAGCATGGAACAAATAGCAAAAGGCTAAAGCCTGCGAACTGCTCTCTCTTGCATTCGGCAATCTGCCCAAGCATTCTGGTTTTGGATAATTGCATTCGAAAAAAGTCCCTGTAAAACATCTCCATGTACCTCTGCGGTAAAATGCATTTAAGCATTAGCCAATAAAAAAACCTCAAATTCCCTGAAACCTTCCGACCTTTAACAAGTATACTATCAATCTGCCTTTAACATCCATAAGTATGTTTCGTAACTATTTCAAAATCGCTTTTCGCAACCTCTTTAAGAATCCAGGGTATACCTTCATTAACATTGCCGGCCTCGCCACAGGTATGGCCGTTGCCCTGTTGATCGGACTTTGGATTTGGGATGAACTGACCGTTAATCGTTATCATAAGAACTACGACCGACTGGCACAAGTGTGGCAGCACAATATTTATAATGGTGCGAAACAATCTCAGATGTCCAATCCCTATGTGATGGCGGAAGAGATACGCAATAATTTCGGCAGCGATTTTAAATACGTCATTCAGTCAACGTGGAATTTCGGACGCATCCTCACGGTGGGAGAAAAGAAATTTAACAAGACTGGAATGTACTGGGAGCCACAGGTAATTGATATGTTTTCGATCAACCTTCTAAAAGGGGATCCCGACCAGGCACTGAAAGATCCTTACTCGATAATATTATCGGAAACCGTGGCCAAAAGCTTCTTTGGTGATGCCGATCCGATGGGTCAAACGGTACGCATCAATAACAAGAACGATGTGAAGGTGACCGGTGTGTATGAAGACCTGCCACACAGTTCGCGCTTTCGCGACATGACCTTTATCATGCCGTGGTCTCTTTACATCACTGAAAACGAATGGATCAAAAACATGGACGATCCATGGGACAGCAACTTTACGCAAACTTGGGCGCAACTTGCCGACAACGCAGACTTCGATCAGGTCTCCGCAAAGATCATTAATGTTAAGTACAAGAAGCTAAGCACGGACAACGATCGAAAATATAAACCAGAAGTCTTTCTACACCCGATGAGCAAGTGGCACTTGTATTC
>CBQWHS010000936.1:0-1949 GCA_967728665.1 uncultured Chryseosolibacter sp.
TTGCTCGTGCTGTCGCGACATTCGAGAGATCACTCGTCAGTGACAACAGTGCATACGATCAGTATGTAAAGGGAAACATCGATGCTCTTACTCAGCAGCAGCAAGAAGGTCTCCTTTTATTTTTTGGAAAAGCAAATTGTTCAGCATGTCATTCCGGTCCGATGTTTTCCGATTTCAACTTCTATAATCTCGGCATCCCATTCAACAATAAGATTGCACCAGATGTTGGTAAGAGTGAAGCCTTTCTTTTTCGAACGCCGAGTTTGCGCAATGTAACATTAACTGCGCCGTATATGCACAACGGTGTGTATGCAACACTGGAAGAAGTCCTCGATCACTACAATCACGGTGTGTCAGCGAATGCCAGTGTTACGAATGTTGACAGAAAAATGCGACCGTTGAACCTGAGCGAAACAGAAGCGAAAGCTATCCTTGCATTCATTGAGGGGCTTACCGATACATCGTTTGATCAGTCGAGACCACACCGTGTTCCAAGTGGCCTTAAACCAGGAGGAAGCTTATGAAATTGAGAGGTCTAAAATTTTTGGTTATCGCCACTATCCTCACTTGCAGCCAATGCACGAGTGAAGTTGTAACGATTCCCTGTGCAATATCGCCAGAACATTCGGGAGAAGTTTCCTATACAAGAGATGTCTTCCCGATAGTCATGAAATCTTGCGCAATCCCAACATGTCATGTCGCGACTTTCGCTAAGGGAGACTTTACAAAATACTCAGACCTAAAACTGAAGGCCGATAATGGAATGTTGTCGTTCAAACTGGCCAATGGACAAATGCCACCCGAGTTCAGTAAGCTCCCGTTGCCATCGCCCTGTGAAATAAGTACGATAACGACATGGATAAGTCAGGGAGCAAAAAATAATTAAATCAGATAAAATAAATATCATTTCAACCTATGGAAATAAAATCACTCATTCTACTTCTGCTTGTTTCCTCTGTGACAGAAGCCCAGATCGTCAGCACAACAAAAGGTGGGCTAAAACTTAAAGGTGTTGCACCGAAAGAGACCATTGTTGCGGAAAGTAACACGCTTGAAGGTAAGTTCGATATCGCTACGCGGAAATTGAATTTTCGACAGAGCCTGAATCAATTCCGATTCTCCCAGGGAGAACTTCAAAAAAAGGATGCACAGGAAAAATATTGGGAGACTGATAAATATCCTTATGCCACTTTTAAAGGCTCGATCATCAACGATATTGACTTTACAAAAAACGGTGAATACGAGGTAACGGCCCGTGGTATACTGGGCATGCATGGTGTTGAAAAAGAAGCTAAGCTCCCGGCCATCGTCACGGTGAACAACGGAACAATTTATGTGCAGGCCTCTTTCAGCATTTACTTATCTGATTATAATATCAAAATCCCCAGGCTGGTTGTACTGAAAGTATCCGAAGTGTTTGAAGCTTCTGCTAACCTGACATTAACGAAACCCACAACGAACATACCATGAAGAATTTTAGAGTGATCACGAATCTTATTTTAAGTATTAGCGTGATATGTTGTGCTATTCAAATGGCGAGTGCACAGGTCGACTCTCTCGATCTTGGAACTGCTACAGATAAGCGATTTGTCCGAAGCGCTTTCAACGGTGCTACGATTGTAAATACACAGTCGACCAACGTCTGTGACGGAGGATTATTGAATCTGCTTATTGGTCACCGGTTCGGCACGTTGAATCAGGGCGCATATAATTTCTACGGATTAGATGAAGCCGTGATGCGACTTGGTTTCGAGTATGGAGCCTCGAATAAATTGACTCTTGGCGTTGGCCGGCTTAGTCTGGGAAAAAATTACGATGCATATTTAAAATACCGACTTGTTACACAAACGAAAGGGGCAGAATCCGTCAACATGCCGGTGTCGATTACTTTGTTTGCCAGCAGTGCATTTTCCTCAGAAAGGTTGAAAGTATTGAATAGCGTGACAGCC
>CBQWHS010000937.1:0-1945 GCA_967728665.1 uncultured Chryseosolibacter sp.
CCATCGAATAAAGTATATTTGTGGTAATGCGCTTTCTGAAAACCTCGCTACCTGTTCTGATTCTCCTCGTCAGTTCCATGCCTGGAATTTGTCAGAAGAAAAACTATACAAAAAGCTACTGGACCAGATGGGAACACAATTACCGCGCACCAACAGCTACCGGTCATAAGGCCCGGATCATTTGCCCGGGTGCAAAGAGAAGCGAATATCCTTATCACGCTTTCGGTGTTAAGTTCGGAGATCCATTTGCGTTCACTTATAAATTTTATCCGAACAAACATCTCGCTTTTGCTGCAGACTTCGGGAAAACGTCAAGTGGATTATACAGTCGATATTTTCGTCAACAGTTTGATCAATATTCATCATCGCCGGAAGGTGATACGCTTTCACTCAATAGTTCCTTAACCTATTCATCACACAAAGTGAAAGCCGACATCATTGGAGAGTTGAAGATGGTCTATCATTTCGATGCGAAGAAAATTTCTCCCGGCTTAGAATTTTATGCGGGGGCTGGCTGGGAATGGAAAAGGACAAGTCTCGATTACGGATTTTTTTACAATTCACTTGCAAGTGATGGCAGTGCCAAGAATGAATTTCAAATCGTTCGGAAGACACGTGCCACAATGGGCCCTCAGGTTGTTGCTGGAATAGAATACGCATATTTTCAGATCCCAATATCTGCATTCATGGAACTCGAATACTTCACAGATATTCAACTGGATCCAGGGTGGCAACGCTTTGAAGGTGGCGTGGGTCTACGATACATGTTCCGCTAACCACTCACTCTTTTGATTTTAATCGCTTGATGGAATTAAGCGCTTCATTTCATCGCGCCATTTTACCAACTGTCTGCATTTAGCGCCAATATCAAGCCTGTCGGTATGAACTTTTAATGAACCCTTTAAATTTCATTTTTAATAAACTGAGGGGTCCTTATGAAAACAATTTTTTGTGTTGCAATACTTGTTGTCTCTTTTGTCTCTCTAAGAGCACAAGATCGCGGCATCGGCCTTCGACTAGGAAATCCTTATGGCATTACTTACAAAAAATATTTGCCGCGCGATAAAGCGGTGGAATTCGGAATAGGCTCTGGTTATACGAGTTGGTATCCCCACTATTATGAAAATTCCTTTCACGATCTCAATCGATATGAAGGCTACGATTATGTTTCGCATCATGTGAACGCGCCTTTGTATTTGCAGGGTCGCTATTTGATCCAGCAAGACATTGATATTGAGGGAATGATGGGCAAGCTTCAATGGTATTGGGGCATAGGAGGATTGATGAAACTTGCTACGGTGGATTATCGGTTAAAGCGAATTGATGTTGTAACGACCAGCACTCGAACCGATATTGATATTGGCCCCGAAGGAATTTTGGGAATGGAGTATACGTTCGAACAAGTGCCCCTAACAATTTTTGGGGAGTTTAGCTTATTTATTGAAATCGTTGACCGTCCAGCAGCGCTCCGCGGATTGAGTGGAGTGGGTGTTCGGTACAATTTTTAGGAAAAAAAGAAAATTTTTATGTCTTGAAATCGGCGGGTGCATTGCGATGTAAGAGTTTCGCCCCAGTTGTTTTTAAATCAGAAGCGCTGAATATTCATGGCTCGCACAGGCAATTCATTTGAATAATAATTCCATTGCCACAACGATTCATTTTTTTTAAAAGGTTTAACGATTCTGCAAAATTATTTGCAAAAATGTGCTCTAAATTCTGGCACCGCCTTTGCAATTCACCAGTCAAGGAAATTGAAATCCTGACATTATGAAAACAAGATTTACTTTTTATTCACTTGTCACTGCCACGCTGATGGCAAGTGGAGCAATGATTGGTAAAGCGCAAACGTGGGACAGCCACTACTCAAATACGAGGAATCGAACGGATGACGATCGCAGACGTGATGATCGTAATGACAACGACTATCGCGACAACGACAATTACA
>CBQWHS010000938.1:0-1940 GCA_967728665.1 uncultured Chryseosolibacter sp.
GGATCACTTAGGCAATTCAACAATCAAAAAACAAACTGGATAGAATTCTTTCGCGACCAACGTCTTGAGGTCCAACTAAAGCTAGCTGTTGACAATCATAAATTGGAGAGATCAATTGTCGAAAAATTTGAAGCGCTCTATCGAAGGCTTGACTCTCTGTTGCCCATCGAGAAACCCTCGCTTCTTCACGGTGATCTTTGGACTGGAAACCTTATGACAACTTCAAGCGGGGAACCTTGCCTTATCGATCCGGCCGTCTATTTTGGACATCGCGAAGCAGAGATTGCTTTCACGAAACTGTTTGGTGGTTTTGATGACATCTTTTATGACAGCTATCAGCAGTCATTTTCATTGGAGAAAAACTTCGACGAGAGAGTTGACCTCTACAACTTGTATCCAGTGCTTGTTCATGTAAATTTATTTGGCGGCTCTTATGTAAACCAAGTGTTGTCAATCATTACACGTTTTACCTGATCAAACAGAAACTTTTCATATTTTCGATAACTGATTATCAATCTACCTATGAAATCAAACTTCTTTTCGCTTCTGCTGGCGGTGTTTACTTCGTCCGCCCTCCTGTTTGGTTGCAAGAATGACGACGATGTAACTTTCGATGTGACAATACCAGTTGATTACGTTGTTGATGAAACAGCAGTAAGTTCAATTGGTAAATCGATAGATATCCAGGGTACGCTGGACGCGTTGACGAGCGCGCAGGTGACAAAGTATAAAGACAAAATCAAAAACGTTTACATTAATTCGATCAGTTACGCGATCTCCAGTGTTGAGCCAAGCGGCACCATCAATCTTTCGCGGATCGATGTAGTTTTAAAAGGCAGCCTTGATCCGATTGTTGCCGAAACATCATCTCAACTTCTTGCAACAAAAGCCGACACTGAAATGACTGAACGTAATGATTACGAGTTTCAAAAATTGTCTGATCAAATTAAGTACAATCAACAATCGCAAATCTTAATCAGAACCTCCGTGTCAAAAACCCCAATTAAATTCACCTTGACATTAAAGGTGAGTTTGAAAATAGTTGCGAGCTCTTAAGATGATTTACGCGCTTCGTTTTGTCAAGACGTGTTTAATAATAATTTCCGCATGAACGCGCGAGTTTTCAATGAACCACTTGTTCGTTCGTAATCCACCACACACCACTCCTGCCAGGTAGAGATCCGCCACGTTTGTCTCCATCGTTTTTTCATTATAGACAGGCGTGTGATCAAGATCATTTTGAAACTGTATTCCTATAGATTTCATGAAATCAAAGGGCGGTTGATAGCCGGTCATGGCAAGAACAAAATCATTGGGTAAAACAACATCACCTTCCGGGGTTTGAATCTCAACGTTGTCTTTATTGATTTTGGAAATGGTTGAATTGAAATATGCTTTTATCGAGCCTTCTTTGATTCTATTTTCAATGTCGGGTTTAACCCAGTATTTCACACTCTCACGAATTTCACTTTCGCGAATCACCATAGTGACTTCTGCGCCTTTACGCCACGTCTCAAGCGCAACATCAACAGCTGAGTTTGCAGCTCCTACTACCACAATTTTTTGGGCGAAGTATGGATGAGGTTCATCGTAATAGTGTCTGACTTTGGAAAGATCTTCGCCGGGCACATTCAACAAATATGGCAGATCATAAAATCCAAGTGAGAGAATTAGTGTATCGGTCTGATATTTTCCTTTGGACGTAATAACTTCATGCTTGCGGCCTTTACGTTCACTTGAAATCACATTTTCGTAAAGACGAACATTTAACAACCAGCTCATCGCGACTCGCCGATAATATTCCAGCGCTTCAAATCGATTCGGCTTCGGACCATGCGAAATGAATGGCACACCTCCGATTTCAAGTCTTTCAGACGTGGAGAAAAAAGTCATTCCTAGCGGGTAATGATAGATTGAATTCACGAGACAACCCTTATCAA
>CBQWHS010000939.1:0-1940 GCA_967728665.1 uncultured Chryseosolibacter sp.
AATCCTCTCCTGCCTTGAGGATACAAAATTCCACCAGATAAATCGTTCGCCGAGAGGTTCTCCTCCCAGCAGCATCAGTGTTGATGCCTCTTTCGCAATTATGGTTGGCTCTGCTCCTGTTGTAAAAACAATCATTTGACCTGGATGATATTCGGTTGAGTTTATCTCTATGCTTCCTTTCACAACATAGATCGCACGTTCAGAATATTCTTTTGGCAGTGAGAACTTGGCTCTTGGCTGAAGTACAACATGCAAATAGAATAATGGGGAATTTGTTTTTACAGTATTTTTCAAGCCGAATGTATTTCCAGCGATCAATCGCATCCACACGCCGGTGTCGGTAAAGACCGGTAGCTGCTCCGTTGTATAATTTTTAAATGTCGGATCAGACTCCTCATCAGTGTCGGGTAAGGCAACCCATGTTTGAATCATTTCAAGACCACCAGCAAGTGCAGCGGGATCTTCAAAACGTTCTGAGTGAGCAATCCCTTTCCCGGCTGTCATCCAGTTAACTTCGCCAGGTTTAATTACTTGCTGAACACCCAGACTATCACGATGTGTGACGATGCCATCAAACAAATAACTCACAGTAGATAATCCGATATGCGGATGAGGTAACACGTCTACCGGAGAAGTGGATTCATTTTTGAAATTCACCGGCCCCGCGTGATCCATAAAAATGAATGGTCCAACCATTCGCCTCATTCTGAAAGGAAGAATTCTTTTCACTTCCATACCTGGGGCTAGCATAGCTTTGCGTGATTCAATGACGATCTCTATCATATCAACAGTATTAACATTGAATCAAGGTAATGAATCACGCCGTCACACAAAATAAAAAAACCACGGAATAACCCGTGGCCCTAACGTCTTAAAATCTATTGTGTGACTAGAAACTGTTCAAAGAAATTCCTATCGTGTAAACTGAGGCCTGAGTTTTAGATGGTCCCTTTTCATCCTTGAACCAGGTGTTCATGTTGTAATAGGTGAACAAGGCAAAATTTCCAACATACACTTTCATGAAAATGCTATATCGGAAACGGTTTAAATTATAGAATTGAGTATTCGTCAATTTTTTGAACTCGCCATTCTCTTTGTATTTGATCTTCGTATGTGCATTGAGTAAATAGCCCACTCTTCCACCCACACCAATCTTAAAACTTCTCGCTGGATCTTCCGGTTTTAAATTCCACCGAATCTCCACCGGCACATCGATATAATTCGCAGCCAGCATACTTTTTTTAGTTCTATAAGAAGTGCCCCAGTTGATTTGACCTAGCGTATCAGCATCATACATGTAATGGGCGGCATCAACAAATCGCGTGTTTCCAACGTTGTCATAAATTAAAGTAGGAGTCAATCTCTTAACAGTGTCTGAAGAACTGTACTGCAGATAATTCAGGAATTTAAACCGTTCCAGCCCCATACCGATTCCCGGATGGAAGCTAAACTTTGACTTGCCAATTCGCATGTCATATGTATAATAGAGATTGACCGTTCTCGATCCCCAAAGGCCATATTTCACATTGTTCGGTTTTTCCGTGAGGCGATTGATGCCAAGTTCAAGCACAAACGTACCAGGAAGGTCCGGGCGGCCAGCTTTTTTTACGGGCGTGGTTGACTGCGCCATTACATGGGTTGATACCGCGAGAATAAGTGCAATCGATGCGAATTTCTTGATCATGCTGCTTGATTTTCCTTAAAATAAGGCCCAAAAATAGCCTTTTTGTGGTGAGGGCCAAACCGATTTATTTTGTCGAGTGAATTAATTCTTTACATTTGCAGTCCTAAAAACAGCCTTTGCGCTTAACTGGGCCTGTAGCTTAACTGAATAAAGCATCTGACTACGGATCAGAAGACTCGGGGTTTGAATCCCTGCAGGCTCACATCAACCTCGCAGATTTATTTTTTCTGCGAGGTTTTTTATTTATTAGCACACC
>CBQWHS010000940.1:0-1938 GCA_967728665.1 uncultured Chryseosolibacter sp.
CCCGTTCCCTGATCGTCATAGCCAAGATTTACTTCGATGCCGTAATCGGTGCTGCCTTGTCCAATGCCATCACCAGACAAACCCCAACCACCTGAAAAAATCATCAGCAAAAGCAATAGCAGATTCACCCCCACGGTTGTGAAGGCTGCGATAGTTTTGTTTTTGCGTTCTTCCCGTGTCATGAGCCTGGTCGTTTCGTAGCCAACACAACTTTTGCGCCAAGCTTGTTGGCGATTTCCATCAGGTTGACAATATCTTCCACAGGTACTGATTTCTCGGCGTTGATAACAATGGTTGGATCGAGGTTTTCATTTGCCAACGCTGGTACAAGGCTTTCCTTTAACCTCTCGAATGGCACCTTCCTTGTTCCGATAAAGTAATTGTGATTTTCATCGATGCTCACCACCACGGTCTGCTTCGCTTTCGTGTTACTGGTAGCTTTTGGAACGGCTAATTTTATAACGTTGGGATTCGCCAGTGTGGAAACGATAAGGAAGAAAAGCAAAAGGATGAAGAGAATATCATTCAAGGCAGATCCATGCATCTCTGCTTCTTTGCGATGTCGTCTTCCGCGAATGTTCATTTATTTGGATGGAGCGTGAAGCACGTCGATGAACTCGGCGCTCGCAGCTTCCATTTTATTTACCACCTTATCAATCTGCGCATTCAAATAACTATAGCCGATGTAGGCCATAATACCAATGATCAACCCGGTTGCCGACGTGATCATCTTCACATAGATACCACCGGCAATGCTTCCCAGCGTAATGTCGGATGTAATTGAAATATTAAAAAATGTCTGGATCATCCCCGCGATCGTACCTAGAAAACCAAACATGGGGGCAACCCCAGCTATAATGGTAAGGATCACAAGATTCTTTTCCATTTTGTATAACTCTAAACGGCCAATGTTTTCCATTGACTTCTCAATATTCTCAATCGGTTTTCCGATGCGGACAATACCTTTCTCAATTATCCGCGCGATTGGTGTTTCGTTTTGATTCGCGACAAGCTTCGCTCCATTGATGTCGCCACGAACAACCAAATCCTTTACATTATTCATAAAGGATTCAGGTACACGGCCAGCTTTGTTGATGGTTAACAACCGCTCAACAAATACATAAATAGCAATGATCCACATTAATGCAAGTGGATACATGATAACACCGCCTTTCGCTGCAAGGTCAAGCATCGACAACGATTGATCGGCTGCTGTTTGCGTGGCAGCGGTGTCAGTAACAATTTGTAGCAGGATCATTAAAAGAAAAAAGTTTAAAAAATTGAGTTAGGATTAACCAACGCTAATACTTCACAACCCAGGCGCCTTCTCCGTATTCACTTTTCATTTGATCAGCGGTAGCCTGTGTCGATGCGTAGGTATCTCCATCAGCAACTGCTAAACGATAAAATTTAACTTTGCCGTGTGGAAGAATAATCTTTGCGGTCACACCTTTCGGACTTAATTTCTTGGCATAATCCAAAATTAAATCACCATCGATGCTACTCGCCACGACTACATAATAACGACCAGTTCTTTCAGTTAGTGTATCGATCATGCCGACTGCCGGTGTCAATCTCGCGAGTGAGTCAGCTTTCCTTCTTTCGTCTTCTTGTCTTCTTTGCTCAGCTAAATCCGCATCGCGTTGAGCCTTTGCATTTTTTGCTGCCTCTTCCTGGGCAGCTTTTTCTTTAGCAAGCTTTAGCTGGCCAGGTCGATAGAAACCGAAGTAATAAATGGCAGCTGCAGTGATTAACAGGAAAGCGGTAATGGCAAGAATTTTAGGCCATGGAGATTCCTCGTTTTCTTCTTCGTAATACGTGTTGTACTCGTTTTGAGGTTGGTTTTCCATTTCTCTTTGGGTTTCGGTTCGAGTATTCGTGGGCTGTTCAGGCGCAGTTTCAGTTGTAGTGGACTGCGTCTCTTCACGATTTAAAGGT
>CBQWHS010000941.1:0-1931 GCA_967728665.1 uncultured Chryseosolibacter sp.
GGCAAGTTTGATCCATCAGCTTTTGTAGCACTTATAAAACTATATGATGTTGTAATTTCCGCAGGCGAGCTTGGGACGTTCAACTTGATTTCTATTTCGCCACCTTTAAGGACTGCGTCAGTTTGCATAAATCTGTAAATAAAAAAACCGTAGTATTCTTTACCAGTTGGCGACAAATAAAAAAAATTTTGAAAAGCATTCCGATAAACAGAAGCGGACGCGGCAATCGATCTCGAACTGTAATTCAATGAAGTTTCCAGGTTAAGATTTTGCTCGATCGTCGCATCGGGCAATCCAATTTCCCAACGGAGTGATCCTTCATGCAAACCATTACTCGACAGCTCCGATAAATTTCCCGGACGATATCCTGTGGAGGCATTGGCCTTCAGGAAAAATTCCGGAAGGATATGATAGGCAGCGCCCAACGAAACATTCATAGCATTATAGCCTTGCGTGAAAGGAAGTACCTCTTGTGTGGGGCTTTCGTTTCCGGCAATATTCAATGTGTTAGTCGCGAACGTCTGAATGAATTTCCTATCATAGCGCATACCAGTTTCAAAAATAAATTTGCCTTTGGTAGTTTGCAGAAATGAAAAAGCTGAAACCTCTCCGTTCCACGCATCAGGTACGATAATTCTCCCGCCAAAGTTTGTATTTGTCTGAAACATAACGCTACCGCCATATGTCAACTCTGAAATGCCACCCAGCGGTCGAGTTATCTGAGTCAGTCCATTCAACGTATTCAACAGCATCGATAAACTTATTCCTCCACCGCCTTCGTCCTCAAGTCGCAAATTAGAATTGAAGCCTGCGTTTACTTTAATTTTTCTTTTTTCCTTGAAGAAAGTATTCTCAGTGTTGGCCTGGATGAATGACACCAAGTGATGTGGTCCGTCGAATCTTCGACTTAAGCGTGCGTCTTTTTCTTTCCGCGAAAGTGAATCGAAAACGAATCCAAACAATCCTGAAGACGCCGCAACATTTAGAACATGCGTGCTATTGCTGCGATTCTTTCCCCAACTCGCTTTTATATTGTATGACGCAAATCGCGAATTTAAAACGCGCGTGGAGTTACCGTCACTGTAATCAGCGTGATTGTCAAAACCGACACGGATTTTTTTCCAACGATTTTCAAAAGATTTCTTTGATCCGTAGTTGAATGACAATCCGAACGTATTTGAGAAGATTTTTACGGCAGCATCTTTTTCCTTCGTGTTTACGGCCGCAGGTTGTTCTTCAATAATATTTACCACACCACCAAGCGCGTCGGAACCATACAACACAGATGCAGGTCCACGAATTATTTCAACACGATCAATTCCGATGTCACTGAGACCAAGTCCATGTTCGTCTTGCCATTGTTGATTGTCGAAACGAATGCCGTTGACGTTTACCTGGATCCGATTCCCGTACAAACCGCGGATGACAGGTTTTGAAATTCCGATTCCCGTCGTAAGCTGACTGACACCTGGGATTCGTGACATGGCATCGCTCAAACTAACTGCCCCCGATTGTTTTACTTCTTCAAAACTGAGCTGAGAAATATTGAAAGTAGTTTCATCTGATGAATTGATCTGCGAACCAGTAACTACGACTTCTCCAATATCAACCCACGATTGTATCAATTGAAAATCAACAACGGTGTCTGACTGTATTGACATTCTTGTGATTTGATCTTTGTATCCAACGTGTGAAACTTGAACAAGAAATTTCCCGCCAGGCAGATTTCTGAATTCAAACATTCCCTGTTCATCCGCAACAGCGTTAACGTGAAGTTCAGGCAATGAAATTGAAGCACGAGAAACCGGTTCATGAGTTTCGTGATCTGTTACTTTTCCTGAAAAACCATATTGACATTGAGCTGAAATAAAAATCAACATCAACAAGTTCATGAAAATCAATTTCATGATTTTGAATCTTAAAAATGAAAA
>CBQWHS010000942.1:0-1926 GCA_967728665.1 uncultured Chryseosolibacter sp.
CTGAGATCTTGTCTTCCGCTTCTTTCACAGCATTCTTGATCCGCTGCAAGTCTTCGTCCGTAAATTTTTGCTTTAAGTTCATATTCAGTGCAAAGTCTAAAGATAACAACAGATTACTTCAGCTGCCGTAAATAAAGTTGAATAGTATTTTCAAGTCCGTAATATAGTGCATCACAAATTAACGCGTGACCGATCGAAACTTCGTCTATGTTAGGAATATTATCACGTAAGAATTTCAGGTTGTGAAGGTCAAGATCATGGCCAGCATTTATTCCCATTCCAAGTTCATGCGCTATTCTCGCGCTTTCAATATACGGTTTGACAGCAACCTCTTTATTAACATGGAACTCTCTCGCATATGGCTCGGTGTAAAGCTCGATACGATCGGCGTTGACCTTTGCTGCTCCTTCTACCATCTTCGGTACAGGATCAACAAAAATCGAAACACGGACACCAAGCGATTTGATCTGGCTAACAATATCGCGCAGCAGCGATTCATTTCTTCGTGTATCCCAACCTGCATTTGATGTAACGGCATCAGGTGCATCCGGCACAAGCGTTGCCTGCTCCGGTCTCACTCTTGCAATCAAATCCAGGTAGCGCTTGTCGGGATATCCTTCGATGTTAAATTCCGTTGTGACAATATCCTTCAGTTTCAATACGTCATCAAAACGAATGTGCCTTTCGTCAGGCCTCGGATGTACAGTAATCCCTTGAGCTCCGAATCGTTCACAATCCACGGCAGTCTTTATCACATCCGGATTATTTCCCCCGCGAGCATTTCGGAGTGTGGCAATTTTATTAATATTGACGCTGAGTCTGGTCACTTTATTTTACAGTTGATCAGTTGCAAAAGTAACGCGAAAACACACACATCAATAACAATCTTATGAGCTTGAAAGTGCAAATCGACAATGACATTAAGAAAGCGATGCTGGCGAAGAACAAAGAGGAGTTGGAAGCGCTGCGAAGCATCAAGTCAATGATTCTTTTAGCCGAAACTGAAAAAGGAGGAGCAAGTGATATTTCATCGGATACCGAGAGCAAACTTTTGATGAAGGCTGCAAAGCAGCGCAAAGAATCTGCTGATATATTTCAACAGCAAAACCGAAAAGATCTTGCTGACCGCGAATTATTTCAGCTCGAAGTTATCAGCCGATACTTGCCCAAACAGCTCAGCGAAGAACAAGTAAAATCTGCTTTGCAATCAATTATCGCAGAGGTAGGCGCCAAGGGACCTCAGGACATGGGAAAAGTGATGGGGGTAGCAACAAAGAAATTGGCGGGGCAGGCCGATGGAAAAGTGATCTCTGATCTGGTAAAGAAATTGCTAACTACTTGAACGGAGCAGATATCGCGTTATGCGTCATTATTTTAATTGGCGCTTATCGGGGCTACAAAGAAGGTTTTCTAATGGAGCTTTTCAGTTTGACAGGAATTCTTCTTGGAATTCTTGGAGGTTTTAAATTGCTGGGTTGGGCAATGGTTTTTC
Organism: uncultured Chryseosolibacter sp.; assembly: GCA_967728665.1. Taxonomy (GTDB): domain Bacteria; phylum Bacteroidota; class Bacteroidia; order Cytophagales; family Cyclobacteriaceae; genus Chryseosolibacter. The sequence goes on from CBQWHS010000942.1 coordinate 1,493, forward strand.
TTGGAGATCAATTTAATGTCGATCATGATGTCCTTCCGTATGTAGCTTTTGCTGTTGTGTTTGTTGTCATCATTGTGGCTGTGAAGCTTTTGGGAAATCTTATCAAACTTTCAATCGACAAAACGTTTCTGGGAAAAGTGGATCAGCTTGCCGGACTTGTCCTGGGTATCGTGAAAACTATTTTCGTGTTAAGTGTACTAATCTGGCTTGCAGATTCTTTACACCTAAACATACCCAAGCGGTGGACTGCGGATTCATGGTTGTTTCCGAAGGTGACTGGATTTGCTCCAACGCTCACGAATTGGATCAGCGAATTTTTCCCGATTTTTAAGGACGTCTTTTAATTCCTCTTGTTTGCTTAAAAACTTTTTTATTCTCTTGGATTTTTTGTTTACTTATCGTTGTTAATTGTTGGTTCATGCCTATTTCAGTAA
>CBQWHS010000943.1:0-1924 GCA_967728665.1 uncultured Chryseosolibacter sp.
TGGATGAAAATCTCAGACGTCAAATGGAGCCAAGAACGGTGAGCGGAATCAAGCGATTGAAAACTGTTGAAACGTTAGCAAAAGCTGGGGTCCCGGTTGGTATTATGAATGCTCCGATTATACCCGGACTAAATCACCATGAAATTCCAACTATACTAAAGGCGGCAGCAGATCACGGTGCATTAGCTGCCGGAATGACCGTTGTGAGGTTGAATGGCGCCATTGGAAAAATCTTTGAAGATTGGCTTCGTAAAAATTTTCCGGATCGTTTTGAAAAGGTGTGGAATCAGATATGCACAATGCACGGAGGCAACGTGAATGATTCACAATTCGGAAGGCGAATGTCAGGAGAGGGCAACTTCGCGGAAGCCATCCATCAGTTGTTCACAGTTTCAAAGAGGAAATTCTTTGCAGGAAAATCAATGCCTCCAATCGATCTCACGAAATTCAGAAAAGGTGGAAACCTCTCGTTGTTTTAAAAACGATTTTAATTTTTCGAGAAGTGTTTATAAAATGAAACTATAGTTTCAATTCCGAGAAGAAAGTTCTTTACACCATAATGCTCATTTGGAGAATGAATTGCATCGCTATCCAAACCAAATCCCATTAATACTGTATCAAGACCTAATTCACGTTTGAACAACGCAACAATAGGAATACTTCCGCCATCCCTTGTAGGAATTGGTGCCTTTCCCCAAACTTCTTTGAATGCCTCGCTCGCAGCGCGAAATGCTTTTGAATCTGTGGGAGTCACAGCAGGTTCTCCGCTGTGATGAGCTGTTACCTTTACCTTCACAGATTTTGGAGCGATAGATTGGATATGCTTTGTAAAAAGTTCGGTTATCTCATTGCTAATTTGATTAGGCACCAATCGCATGGAAATTTTAGCGCTAGCCTTTGATGGCAAAACAGTTTTTGCGCCTTCTCCTGTGTAGCCACCCCAAATGCCATTGACATCAAGCGTTGGTCTGATGCCAGTGCGTTCTAACGTTGTATATCCTTCTTCACCCACGATCTCATCAATGCCGAGTTCCTTCTTATATTGTTCAAGGTCGAATGGTGCGCTGTTTAGCGCCTTTCTTTCTGCCGCAGTTAGTTCAGCAACTTTTTCATAAAACCCAGGAATAGTCACTTTGCCATTTTTGTCGTGAAGTGATGCAATCATTTGACATAATGTATTTATCGGATTTGCGACAGCTCCTCCATACACACCGGAATGCAAATCACGATTCGGTCCAGTGATTTCAACTTCCATGTAACTTAGTCCACGCAAGCCTGTTGTAATAGAAGGATGCTCAAGGGAAATTAATGCGGTGTCAGAAATAAGAATCACATCTGCTTTTAACTTCGCTTTATTCTCCTTCACAAATATTCCCAGATTGTCTGAACCAACTTCCTCTTCGCCTTCAATCATGAATTTAATGTTACAGGGAAGCAGATTGTTTTTCATCATTGTTTCAAACGCCTTAACGTGCATATACACCTGACCCTTGTCATCGCAGGAGCCGCGTGCATAAATTTTATCATCTTTTATCACGGGTTCAAATGCAGGTGAGTCCCACAAATTCAATGGGTCTGCGGGTTGCACATCATAATGACCATATACGAGAACCGTTGGCAATGATGCGCTGATAATTTTTTGAGCGAACACAATTGGATGTCCTTTTGTTTCGCAAATTTCTGCTGTATCTACACCTGCTGCTAAAAATTTCTCTTTCGCAAACTCGGCTGCTTTTCGTACATCATTTTTATAGCGACTGTCAGCACTCACCGATGGTATCCTTAACCATTCAAACAGTTCAGACAGGAATCGGTCTTTATTATTGGCGATATATTCTTTTACCATGACAAATTATTTGTTGCGAAAATACCAAAAAAGTTAAAGGATACGGTAGCGGGAATGTGTGGCGTGCAGCTTAAAAAC
>CBQWHS010000944.1:0-1921 GCA_967728665.1 uncultured Chryseosolibacter sp.
CATACGTTGGAGATGCACGAGTAGCCAATAATTCTTTGTTTTTGCTTTCGTGCTGTAATTGTTGAAGTCTGTTCTGACAAATCTAAATCCAAGCACACCAAAGACGATGAGAACGATCCCGAAATTTTTCCCGGCGATCACGTCTCTTGCGCCAAGGCCGACAAAGAAAACACTTACGATAAGCATGGATATTGTGATTGCCCAATCAAGAATTTGAACGCGCTTGTTAGGAATTTTCCATGATAAACATCGCTTCCCTGTCACTACAAGGTAGACCGTGAACACTCCAACAATGAAAAGAAAATAGTTTGGATGAAGTGCTGCAAGTGCCAATGAGGAAATACCCGCGGTAAGCATGCTGTAGGTAAAAACCTGGCCTACAATTTTGTGATTGTTATTTCCTTTTTGGCGAATGAGATTAATGGTCCCAGCGATCAGGCCAAAGCTGCCACCGGTAATATGCAGCGTTAAAATTATTTTAAAAACCAAATCCATATATAAAGGTTAAAAATTTACGCTGCTATCACTGACACTGTTTCGCTTATAAGGCAGAGCCTTGACAACAGAGGGTGATCTTGTGGTAATTTATCCCGATTTTTCAATATATCATCAAGAAGGATATTTTTTTGAAAATAGGTTGAGGCAGGAATTTGATTGACTGGCATCCAGTTCCAAAATATGTTCCCCTGGATGTCTGCTTTCAGAATAATGGAACTTTGTGATTTAAGATAATTGTTAATACGCTGTTATTCAATAATATTTGTGACAATACAGCAGTTTAATATTTTAACATGGATGCCAAGAAGTTTGAAAAAATATCAAAAGCACTTTCGGACCCCAATCGTTTGCTGATTCTCAAAGAGATCCGAAAGAAAAAGCAAAACTGTCTCTATTGTGTCGATCTGTATGACAAAACAACCTTGGCTCAACCTTCTGTTTCCCACCATCTTAAACTGCTCACAGACGCTGATCTTATCACCAGCGAAAAAGAAGGCCGTAATATGAAGTACACGCTCAATAATGAGGTCCTGGATGAGTACATCAATTACCTGGAAGGTCTAAAAGCTTAATTTCTAAATTCCTTCTATTCACTGATTTATCGAAATATTTCAATAAATCAGTAATTTAGCTATCCCCGCCGGAACTATTCCAATTCGTTTGCGTTTGTAAAACCATCGAAGTATTTCAATATATAAATGCAATTAATAATTATGACAAACCTATCCAAACATCGTTTAGTTAAGAATTTGCTGATTTTTGCCGGTGTCATGGCAATTGTAGCGGCATGCACACTCAAGGCTGGAGAGTTAGACAAAGCTGCTCCCGCCACCAAAGTATCATCTGGTATACCTGTAGATGTTGAAGTTGTGAAAGAAGGAACATTACTGGACCAATTAGAAGTAACCGGAACAATACTAGCTAATCAATATGTCGATGTCGTGAGCGAGCTTACACGCAAAGTTGTGAAAGTCAATGTGAAAGAGGGGAGCAAAGTAAAACAAGGCGATTTGTTATTTCTCCTGGATGCTGCGGACCTCCTAGCTCAACTCGAGAAGTTGCACCAACAGGAAAAGCTGGCTTCGCTGAATGAACAAAGACTAAAAGATCTTCTTGCCCACGATGCCATCGCGCAGCAGGATTATGATGAAGTTTCCACGAACCTGAAAGTTATCCAGGCCCAGACGCGCGAACTCGAGGTAATGATTGACAAGACAAGAATTACTGCACCCTTCGCAGGTCAGGTCGGAATGATCAACACGCATGTTGGTTCAGTTGTTTCAGTAAACACCGTGCTGGCCGATATTGAAGATAACAGCGTTGTGAAAGTCGAGTTCTCTGTGCCGGAGAAATACGTTAATGTTATCGACAAGGGAAGTGAGCATTCGTTCACAACACCTTCAAGTGAGAATGAATTTAAAAC
>CBQWHS010000945.1:0-1916 GCA_967728665.1 uncultured Chryseosolibacter sp.
GACCATCCTAACCAGGTGAATAACGTTTTAGGATTTCCATACATCTTCCGGGGCGCACTCGATGTTCGCGCAACAGAAATTAATGAGGCTATGAAGCTTGCAGCAGTTCACGCATTGGCAGAACTGACAAAAGAATCTGTTCCAGACATGGTTGTAAAAGCGTATGGCACCGATAAATTAAAATTCGGACGCGAATATCTTATTCCGAAACCGCTTGACCCTCGCCTTATCACAACGGTATCGCCAGCTGTCGCAAAAGCTGCGATGGAATCCGGAGTAGCAAAGAAACCGATTTCCGACTGGGGCGCTTATCACCAGGAACTTCAAAAACGAATCGGCATCGATCAAAAACTGATGTCGCGTATCATTGACCGCGCAAAGAAAAATCCAAAGCGTGTCGTGTTCGCGGAAGCGAATCATCATAAAATTTTAAAGGCCGCTCAAATTCTCAAAGATGAAGGAATTGCAAAACCAATTCTACTTGGAAACAAAGCTGAGATCTTGCATCTGATCGAAGAGTATAAACTCGATCTGCAGGATTGCCCGATAATTTATCCCCGCGAAGACAATGAAACCGTTAAGCGCTACGCAGAAATTCTATACAAAAAACGTCAGCGCAAAGGTTCGACATACGAAGATTGCAAACGCCTGATGCGTGAGCGCAATTATTTCGGTTCAATGATGGTTGAACTTGGCGATGCGGATGCGCTCGTATCTGGTCTCACGAAAGATTATTCAAAAACAATTTCACCAGCGTTGCAAGTAATTGGTGTTGCTGAAGGCGTGAACCGTGTTGCCGGCATGTACATCATTACGAACAAACGCGGAACCTATTTTTTCTCAGACACTACGGTTAACCTGGATCCGAATGCAGAGGAGCTTGCGCAGATCATTGAGCTTACTGCAAGGGGCGTTAAATTTTTCAATATGGATCCACGCATCGCGGTTCTTTCATATTCGAACTTTGGATCTTCCAAAGGTGACGTTCCTGACAAAACAAAGCTCGCAGTACAGCTAGCGAAAAAGAAAGATCCTTCACTCGTAGTAGAAGGAGATATCCAGGCAAACGTGGCCTTGAATACAGAGATACAGCAGGAAAATTATCCGTTTAGCGCGCTGGCAACGGAAGGCGCCAACACATTGATCTTTCCAAATCTTTCGTCAGGAAATATTGCTTACAAATTGCTGATGGAGATTGGCGGAGCAGAAGCGATCGGACCAATTTTGCTGGGAATGAAAAAACCAGTTCATATCCTTCAATTGGGAAGTTCTATCCGTGAGATTGTTAACATGGCCGCCATTGCAGTTGTTGATTCACAACTTCACGAACAAAACGATCACTTGTAGGTTGGCGTCACTATGATTGCTTTTTTAAAAGGAAGACTCGCCCATAAAGACCCCACATTTGTTGTCATCGATGTTGGCGGGGTCGGATATCACGTGCATATTTCGCTTCAAACTTTCGCCGACGTAAAGGACCAGGAAAATATTTTGCTTTTCACTCATCTCGCAATTCGAGAAGATGCCCACGTGCTTTTCGGATTCAGCAATGAAAGCGAGAAGAAATTATTTCAACAACTTATTTCCGTCAACGGAATTGGGCCGGGCACAGCAATTGTCATGTTGTCGTATATGAGCAGCAATGAACTCAAAACGGCTATCGTCCAAGAGAATGCTGCAGCCCTTCAATCCATTAAGGGAATCGGAGGCAAAACTGCCCAGCGTGTCATCATCGATTTAAAAGATAAATTAAAGAAAGAGAGTTGGGAAGAAAGTCAACCAACTCTTTCGAACTCTCCACACAATACACTGCGTAAGGAAGCGTTATCTGCCTTGCTTACACTTGGTCTTCCGAAAGCAGTGGCTGAGAAAAGTGTAGATACCGTCCTGAAAAAATCAGGAAATACCATTACCTT
>CBQWHS010000946.1:0-1910 GCA_967728665.1 uncultured Chryseosolibacter sp.
GGTCGCAATTAACCCTAAATCTTGCCGCATTTACACCGTGATTTGTCCGAACTTCGCTGTTATGTTTGTCATATGAAAAAACGAGGTGTATTTATGATCAACAAGGATGTGATGACAGACAACGGAATTCAAATGATCGAAGTATTCAAAACGAATGTTCACTTGCGCGAAGATGCCATTCGACTTATAAAACGTATTGAGAAGAAATTCGATTATCAAGCAAACTTCGATCTGGACGACTGCGACAAGATTTTACGGGTGAAAGCTTACGGATTAATCTGTTCGTCACAAATAATTGACCTGCTGCGCCTCTACGGATTTCATGCGCAAGTTTTATCCGATGAAGTGCCTGCCTTACTTGAAGCGTGATTTTCTAATTCACAAAAATCTCCCTGTTGTATTTGTTTCGATAATCGACCGGTGTTAAACCTGTTAGCCTTTTAAAAATTGTTCGAAACGCTTTCGTATCTGAATACCCAACTTCATACATCACCTCATTGACATTCTTCATGCTCGTTTCAAGACGTTTTTTTGCAGCTTCGATTTTTACCCTTTGAATATATTCCACCGGTGTGTTGTTCGTAGCTTTCTTGAACCTTCTTTCAAAATGTCGCTTACCGATAGCAAATTTCACGGCAAGGTCTTCAACAGAGATCCTCTCCGATACATTCTTCTCAATAAATTCCTGCGCCTTTTTTACAGGTTCGTCTTCATGCGTTTTTTGGCCATTAAACATTATGAATGGCGATTGATTTTTTCGATCTATTTCAACGGCAAATATTTTTGCCGCCAGTATTGCCATGCCTCGATCAGTATTTTTTTCGACGAGGTATAACAAAAGGTTCCAATATGAATTCGCACCGCCACTGGAATACAAACCATGTTCTTCTGTGATGATCCGATCGTCCACGAGGTCAACTTCGGGGAACATTGTCCGGAATTCGTTCGCGGAACGCCAGTGCGTTGAACACTGCTTTCCGTTTAATAATCCGGTAGACGCCAGCAAAAATGCTCCAATACAAAGGCTCGCAACTTCCGCTCCCTCTTCGTGTTGTTTTTTAATCCAGGGAATAAATTTTTTATTCTTTTCCAGCGCTGATTTCATGTCGCCAAATAATGCAGGAATAAAAATCAAATCAGTCGACTTGATTTCATCGATGGTCTTATCCACATGAACGGTGAATAAACCATCGTGCAATTTTACATCGCGCGTTAAACCGACCAACTCAACGTCGAAAACCGGGTCTTTGCCCTCGGCTTTCAAAAAATCATTTACAGCAGTGAAACAGTAGCGAGGGTCTTCGATACTTGCCAGAACCGCTTCATTTGGAATGAGGATGGAAACATGCTTCATAAATTAAAGATAATAACAATGTCGCAAATCACCTTGGAGTTTGTCTGATTTGCCTCTCGACCCGCCTATCGGTTTCCGCTATCTTTGAATAGAAATTCAAACCAAAACCAATGAACAATGGCGACAATAAATCCTTATCTCAATTTTAATGGCAAAACAGAAGAGGCCTTTAATTTTTATAAAAAAATATTCGGTGGAGAGTTTATTACGTTGCAGCGGATCAAGGATACGCCAATGGCGGATAAGTTTCCAGCCAACGAACTCAATAAAGTTATGCACGTTGCGCTACCCATCGGGAAAAATATTCTCATGGCAAGTGATATCCTTGAATCCATGGGACATAAGCTCACGAATGGTAATAACTATTCTATATCGATTAATGCAGCTTCTGAGAAAGAAGCTAATTCGATATTTAATCAGTTGTCAGAAGGCGGTACGGTGACCATGCCAATGCGCGTGGAATTTTGGGGCGCACTTTTTGGAATGGTAAATGACAAATTCGGAATTCAATGGATGGTAAGCTTTGATGAAAAACAACCGGGCTGATGTCCACAAA
>CBQWHS010000947.1:0-1906 GCA_967728665.1 uncultured Chryseosolibacter sp.
TTTGAGAGTCTGAAACTCTTTGAGCTAGCGAAACCAACAACCGATTAACATGTCAACTAGTAACAGTGCGCTAAGTGAATTGTCAAAAACTTTTCTGGAGCCGCTGCGTTAGGGATGGAAAGGGTTTAGCCCGAAGGGCCGGAGCGAAGCGCAGCCCTGCACAGCCCGGCCGCAGGCAACGCCCAATTTTTTATCAGCCTCGGTGACGTTTTCACAATTGATCTTATTCCGTAACTTTTCTACCTTCAGAAAAGAAATCGTTATTATCCTCATCAAACTAACGCCCTTGTCATGAAAAAAAATAGCAGCATGAACACCGCGTCTTCGCGAAGAAAATTTATCAAACAAAGTATGATGGCTTCTTCCATCTTTATTGTGCCGAGGCATGTGCTCGGCGGTGTTGGATTTACCGCGCCAAGTGATCAACTTGTTATTGCTGCGATCGGTGCAGGTGGAAAGGGAAGCAGCGATATTAAAAATGCTTCAGTGGAAGGTCGTGAAAGAATTGCGGCATTGTGCGACGTAGATTTTTCAGGCTCTGCAAAGAAGTCGGTCGAAAACTTTCCGAAAGCAAAGTTGTACAACGACTATCGCATCATGCTCGAACAAGAAAAAGATATCGATGCTGTAACAATATCCACTCCCGATCACGTACATGGACCAGCTGCATCTTTTGCCATGCAGCGCGGAAAGCATGTGTACGTTCAGAAGCCGATGACACACAACATTCGCGAGGCGCGCTTGCTCACGGAGATGGCGCGACAGAAAAAAGTGGTTACACAAATGGGAAACCAGGGAGGATCGAATCCACTATTGAAGATGGTTCAAGGATGGGTTGATTCTGGAAAACTTGGCAAAATTTCAAAAGTGCAAATCTGGACGAATCGCCCCGTGTGGCCACAAGGTTTTGCAATGCCTGCACCTGACGAAAGCAAGAAGCCGAAAGATTTATATTGGGATCTATGGCTCGGCCCCGCGGAATACAAACCCTATACTCCTAATCTTCATCCATTCAACTGGCGAGGTTGGTGGGATTATGGCACGGGAGCTCTTGGTGATGTTGGGTGCCATCTGATCGACATTCCTTTCCGCACACTTGGACTGAAATATCCCACCGATGCTGAATGTAGCGTAAGCTCCATCTATTCACAAATGTGGACGCCTGATTATCATCCTGAAGGATGTCCGCCTTCGTCATTCATCACACTTCATTTTGCTGCAACAGAAAAAAGTAAAGCTCCGATAGAAATGACGTGGAGCGATGGTGGCATCAGACCATCACGTCCGGAAATAATTCCTGCCGATAAAGATTTTGGTGGCGCCAATAGTGCCAATGGTGTGCTCATCATTGGTGAAAAAGGTTTGATCACGACCAACATCAATGACAGTTCTCCGATGATGCCGAAACTTTTCTTGTACGATGGTACAACCGAGTTCGGTCCTGAGAGTGGACCCAATGATGAACCGGAATATGGTCACCAACGCAAATGGGTGGATGCATGCAAAGCTGGCTTCGGCAGCAAAGAACATAAGGGGTTGACTTCATCGTTCGACTACGCTGGACCAATGACGGAAACTGTATTGATGGGGAACCTCGCCATTCGCAGTTACATGTTGAGGAGGCAAAACGGTGACAGAACAGAATTTTTCGGTCGCCGGAAATTATTGTGGGAAGGAGAGAAGATGAAGATCACAAATCTTGAAGAGGCAAATCAGTTTGTGGGAAGAACGTATCGGAAGGGTTGGGAAGTGTAGTGGTTAGTCACTGGATAATTGGCATTGGATAATTAGGCGCTACAACTAAGGTTACGTTAATTTCAATTATCCAATTATCTATTGAATAGCAAATTGAATTTAATATTCCATCCCTACGGGATGGTTGCTTCATGCGATAACAAGGCTACCG
>CBQWHS010000948.1:0-1898 GCA_967728665.1 uncultured Chryseosolibacter sp.
CTTCAGGATCGTAACCGTCATCATCTTCCGCATCGTCATCATCTTCCCACATAACACATTAATTTGATTTTAGTGAATTATTGATTTGTTGCTTGCTGAAATTAAAAGATGCTTGTTCTCCTTCTCGAAGACGTGCTTCTGCGTCTTGGCGCCGTGCCAAAAAGTAAACCGAATACACCGCGAACCAACTCCTTTCCAACTTGTTTTGTGATTGGGGAGTCAATCACTTGCTCGAAAGTAGATTTCTCAACTTTTTGACGGCCGGGTTTTTTAACTTCTCTTTCATTCTCTGCCTCAGCATGCAGCTTCATCCGCTCCTCCAGCAATTCAAAAGCGCTTTGTGAATCAACAGTTTCTTTGTACTTCTCGTACATCTCCGATTGCTCAAGTACTTGTTGATACTCCGTGGATATCAGTGGACCCATCACTGATGCCGGCGGAACCAAATGCGTCACAACTGTTTGCGTGGGAATCCCTTTTTCATTTAAAACGGTAATAAAAGCCTGTCCTGTTCCAAGCTGCGTGAATTGTTGCTCCATGTTGTAAAAGTCCGAAGAAGGAAATGTCTTAATTGTTTCTTTCAACGATTTTACATCGTTTGGCGTAAACGCGCGAATCACATGATGAATACGATTGCCAAGTTGAGATAACACTGTCGACGGAACATCAGACGTCATTTGGGTGCAGAAAAATATCCCAACTCCTTTTGATCGAATCAGTCGGACTACCTGCTCTATTTGTTCCATGAATGCTTTGGAGGCGTCCTTGAATAACAAGTGAGCTTCATCGATAAAGAAAACAAGTTTCGGTTTGTCGAGGTCTCCGACTTCAGGAAGTGTTTGATAAATCTCTGCCAGCAAGGCCAACAAAAAAGTTGAAAAAGTCGCCGGCTGACTTTGAATATCAGACACATTCAAAATGCTGATGACGCCACGGCCATCAATTTTTGCAAACAGATCTTCGACATCAAAACTGGGTTCGCCAAAAATTTGATCTACCCCTTGTTGTTCGAGAGCGACAATCTTTCTTAGAATGGTACCGGATGTGGAGGATGAAATTTTTCCATAGTCACTCTTGATTTCTTCAGCGCCTTTGCCTTCCGTCAAATAATTCAAAACTTTTTTCAGGTCCTTAAAATCAACTACGGGAAGTCTTTTGTCGTCAGCATATTTAAAAATAACATTCAGCACACCCGTTTGAACCTCGTTTAATTCCAGGATCTTGCTGAGCAAAATTGGTCCAAACTCAGAAACAGTTGCACGCATTTGAGCGCCCAATTTTCCAGTAAGAGAGTACAGTTCAACGGGGAATGCCGTTGGATGAAAACCAACACCAAGGGCTTCAACCCTTTCCTGAATTTTTGAATTATTCTCGCCTTCTTTTGCCATGCCTGATAAATCACCTTTGATATCCGGCATAAACACGGGTACTCCAGCCGCAGAAAGTTGTTCCGCTAATACTTGCAGCGTTCTTGTCTTTCCCGACCCGGTAGCACCTGTTACAAGGCCATGGCGGTTCATCATTCGCAAAGCGAGATTCACTTTTGCCTCTTTCACAATTTCGCCTTCCAAGACACCCGCTCCTAAAAAAATTGTTGATGACGGGAACGAATAGCTCGTAGTGATTGCTTCGGCAAATTTTATCTTATCCATAGAAATCAAACATACTAAAAAGGAAAATATTCATGCGAGCGAAATGGGTGAATTACTTAGGCTCTGTGTAATTCTGCATCGTCACCATGAGACCCAACGTTAGGAACTGACTGAGCTGAACTCCACTGTCCTGGTCATAGTCATACAGCACTACTCCGCCAAAGCTGACATTCAGGTATTTATTGACTTTTGCAATAAAATTAACATCGAGCCGATGATCGATAGTTTTCATACTTAGGGTTTGAT
>CBQWHS010000949.1:0-1898 GCA_967728665.1 uncultured Chryseosolibacter sp.
TGTTTTATCAAGCGTATGGAACAAATTACGAACGGGCTGCTAAAAATAAAAATTGCTGCTTATGAGCATCAATTTTGTTCAGCTAGTTAACACGGGCAATCATCTCTGTTTTCCTTGCTAAGCTTACAACTTCAAACACATTGAAATCGGACTCAATGAAATTCTCGTTCACATGTAATTTTCCTAACTTATCAGCTTCTAATACCTGGTATGAAAAATCTCCTTACACTCTCCTTTATTAGTCTGCTCCTTCTTGCGGGCTGCAAATCTGTTCCGGAATCAAAAACAGCAACATTAAAAACACAAGACAGCACATTTTATGCTACCGCAGATGAGCTCATTGCCGGGTATCTCGCATGGCGACCGCATTTCGCGACAGCCCTGGGAATCCATGATCACGATGGGAAGATCACCGACTATTCACTCGAATCTATCAACAATGAGCTGACACGACTGAAACAATTCAAAGAGAAAGTGGAAAAAATCTCCAACGATTCTCTTAGCGAAAATGCAGCGATCGATCACGATATACTGATCTCAGGGATCAACCAGGAAATTTTTAACATCGAGACAATGGCTACTTACATACGCAACCCGATGGCGTATGCGAATGCACTTAATCTCAATATTTATATTCAACGTGATTTCGCTCCGATTGAGCAACGCATGCAATCGATCATCAATATCCAAAATCAGGCACCAAAAGTGTTTGAAGCTGCGAGGAGAAACTTGTTCGACTCAGTTCCAAAACCATATATCGAAACTGCAATTCTGATTGCCCGCGGTGCAGCGGATTTCATGGATAACGATTTAAAGAAAGCTTTAAAAATAGTTACCGTTGATTCTCTCCAAAAAGCGTTCGCAAAATCAAATAAACTGGCCACTACCGAATTGCGAAACTTCGCCACATACCTTGAAAAGGACAAACTAAAAAAAGGAAACGACCGATACCATATTGGCGATTACAACTTTCAACAAATGCTGATCGCCAATGAAATGCTCACCACCACGCCACAGGAAATCCTTGACATGGGAATGCGTGAATTAAAAAGAGAGCAAGAGCTTTTTGCCTCGGTGGCGAAGAAAATTGATTCAACGAAAACTCCTATTGAAGTTTACAATCAATTGAAAAAGGAGCATCCCAAAGCAGAGACATTGATCAGTGAAAGTCGAACAAATCTTGAATCTATTCGTCAATTCCTGGTTGATAAAAAGATTGTGACGTTGCCATCAGAGGTGCGTGTTAACCTGGAGGAAACGCCCTCATTTGCCCGAGCCACAAGTACGGCTTCGATGGATACTCCAGGCCCTTTTGAAAAGAAAGCGACCCAAGCATTCTATTTTATTACGCCAGTCGAAAAAAGCTGGACCGCGAAACAAAAAGAAGAGTGGCTTTCTCAGTTCAATTATTATGTCACGGATATCATTTCAATTCATGAAGCGTACCCAGGTCATTACGTACAGTTCTTGCACTTAAACGCATCCAATGCTTCGAAAATCAAAAAAATATTTGGCAGCTATGCATTTGTGGAAGGTTGGGCACACTATACAGAGCAAATGATGATAGAAGAAGGGTTTGGCGCCAAGGACTCGCTCACCGCTGCAAAATATAGACTCGCACAGCTGGACGAATCACTTCTTCGCTACTGCAGATTAGTGGTTGCCATTAAAACCCATTGCGAGGTTATGACACTGGACGATGCAACAAAGTTCTTCCAGGAAAATTGTTACTATGAATATAAGCCCGCGTACCAAGAGGCACTTCGCGGTACATTTGATCCGGGATATCTCTCCTATACACTTGGCAAACTGCAGATCCTTAAGCTAAGAGAGGATTACAAAAAACAAGAAGGGAAAAATTTTTCGCTTCAAAAGTTTCATGACCTCATGCTTGATAA
>CBQWHS010000950.1:0-1891 GCA_967728665.1 uncultured Chryseosolibacter sp.
TCTTCCGTTAAAGGGTGTAAACAAAAGTATATCGAGCAAGATCACTATCCGTTTTGTTGATGGAAAAGTGAATAATCTTACATTTTATGTGAAGCCTGATGCCAAATTTATCCCGCCACACGAATTGAAAAAAGACGACAAAACATTGAAGGGTTTTGAATGGAAGGGGGATGAAAAACCCTTGCGGGAAGATGTAGTTAAGACGATCGGTTCATTACCCAAACCGACAGAAACGAAACCAACAAAAAAGGCTGTCCCATGAAGAACAGCCTTTATATTTTTTTTAAATGGGATTATTTTCTTCCACCACCGAAATAACCACCTATGCGTATTCCGAAGTAGCTATTCTTAAATTCAGTGTTAGTCGTTGTAGATCCTGAAGCAATAGTCGCTTTTGTGGCGCCTATAATGTTATAGTCAAGATTAATAGTGAAATGCTTGTAGTCAAAACCAACTCTTGGATAAAAACCAACTTTTGATTCTGCAGCAGCAGCTGTTCCTGCAGAACCGCTAGAAGAAGCTTCAAGCTTCGCAGCTGCAAGTGAAAACAAACCAACTCCAGCACCAACGAAAGGACGGAAGCTGTTTGTTGAAAGGAAGTATTGTCCGTTCACGGTATAAGACTTAATACCAGCAACATCCAAAGAAGCTGAAGTAGCGTCAGCTGTACCACGGATAACAGCAGCCGTTTCAAGTCTCAAATTCACGAGTAATTGATCGTTAATACGATAACCTGGTTCAAGCGTTGCCAAAACACCGCCTCCAGAACCTTCGCCACCCGGCTTAGCATAGCCGCCACCAAGACCTACACGGAATTTTTTGAATTCCTGCGCTTGAGACCCCACTGCCGCGATGAGAACGAGACATAGTACAGTTGTAAATTTTTTCATACCTGATTGTTAGTTAGTTAGTTTAGCAAAAGTGAAGTTACGGCTGAAACTTTAAAAACCAACTTAAGGGAAATCCTTACCTGCCGCTACATACTTTTTTAAATTTAGAAAGCGAGTTTTCAGCGTCCATTTGGTTCTTTTAAGTAAATCCTGGTTTTTCGGTAACGATTTTTTACCATTTTTTGCGCTTTTCATCGAAAAAATTGCCTCAAACGCAAAAAAAGCGGGATTTATTATGGATGGACCCCGAAAAAAGTTAAATTCCGTTGGAAACCTCATGCCATGACCCTATGAAGATCTTTTGGTTGGCTTGTTTTCTCATTGGCGCCCACACTATCGCAGCTCAAGATTTCGAGTTTTCTGGTGTGCAGGATCTTTATCGTGGTGAAATTGGCGAGACTATAATCGCCCCGCTCAAATTTAGAAACCCATCCGATAAGCCGGTCACTCTAATCATTCGCAGAACCGTATCGCAGATAGGCGGAATGCAAAAAAACTATTACTGCATTGACAATCGATGCCTTGATGCCAAAGCTGATGAATACTCAATTCGCCTTGATCCAAAGCAGACTGTCAGCAATTTTTACATCGCCCTTGAAGCGGGGCTTTCGTCTGGCGCAAGCGTGGTTCACTACGTTGTGTTTAACAAGAATTTTCCAGCCGATGCAATTGAGTTTGATCTGAATTTTAATGTGAATGAACGCAGCGAGCGCGAACAAATATTTTCTTCAAAAGAAATTACTCTTTTCGATTTATACCCTAACCCTATTTCTGATTATGCTCAGATGGATTATAAGATCCATAACGAGCGGACCAAGGCTAAAATCATTCTTCACAATTTGTTAGGAAGCTTGATGGAAGAACTTCCATTAGACCCGCATGAGACGCGACTAAAAATTCGGGTTGAAAGCCTGGATGCCGGAATTTATTTCTACACGCTTTACGTCGACAATGAAAGCATGATCACGCGAAAGCTCATCATAAAAAAGTAAGTCCTGTTC
>CBQWHS010000951.1:0-1891 GCA_967728665.1 uncultured Chryseosolibacter sp.
GGAACAAACATGATCTATGTCGACCGTGAAAATGATGTTGTGATTGTGGCGCGTTGGATTGATAACGAAGCTCTCGATGGGCTCATCCAACGCGTGTTGAAGAGTATTTCCAGGTAAATTACTTCTTGTTAAAATTTTGCTTTCCGCGATTGAACCGCCTCTTCTTTTGAGGTGCGTTGCTGTGACCGTTGTTAGCACCTACTTTGATCACAGGCCCTTCACCGAATTCACTCGGTACCGGAAGTTTGGGAATTTCTTTACCGATAAGTTTCTCAACTCTTACAAACTTGTGATGATCTTTCTCATTGATAAAAGTAATCGCGACACCAGTGCGTTCAGCACGAGCGGTTCTGCCGATACGATGAACATAATCTTCCGCATCGTGTGGTGTGTCGTAATTTATTACCAGGCCGATTCCCTCGACATCAATTCCGCGCGCCAGTATGTCGGTGCCAATTAAAATCTGCAACTGGCGATTTTTAAACTTGGTAAGAATTTGCTCACGCTCCGCTTGCTCAAGGTCCGAATGAAATGGCTGCGCAGAAAGTCCGGCACGAATAAGATCAGAGCCAAGCTTTTTTACATTGTCTTTTGAATTTGAAAAAACAATGATGCTCCTGGACTCATCTTCATGCAACAATTTTTTCAGCAGACCATTTTTCTGATGATCGTAAACGATATAAGCTTGTTGAGAAATTCCCTCGGCTGGTTTTGAAATCGCAATACTAACTTCCTTGGGATTATTGAGTATTTTACTTGCAAGCACGCGAATTCTTGGCGGCATGGTTGCAGAGAACAATAACGTCTGACGTTTCTTAGGCAAGTAGTTGATAATTTTTACGATATCATCATAAAAACCCATGTCAAGCATCCTATCTGCCTCGTCTAAGATTAGATGTTCAAGGTGATTAAAGTTGATAGTCCCTGCCGCAAGTAAAGCGATCAATCGGCCTGGCGTAGCGATCACAATGTCCGCACCTTGTTCAAGCGCTTTTCGTTGCTGATCCCATGTTGCACCATCGCCACCGCCATAAATTGGAATACAACTCACACCGATGAAATAGCCAAATCCCTCCACTTGCTGGTCGATCTGCATCGCCAACTCCCGGGTCGGGGCAACTACCAACGTATTCAGATGCCTGTTTTCGTTGTGGATGATTTTGTTAAGAATCGGTAATATGTAAGCTGCGGTCTTGCCGGTTCCTGTTTGCGCACAGGCGATGAGATCCTCATTTTGAAGAATGATCGGAATGGCCATTTCCTGAATGGGCGTGGCCTTTGTAAAGCCCATTGCGTCCAACCCTTCCAGGAGGCGCGAATCGAAAGTAAAGTCGTGAAATGTCAATGTTGTGATATAAACTGTGGTGATCCACAGGAAAAAATGTCTACTAATTCCTGGTTAACTCTGCAAGATACAACCAAAAATTGAATTGAAAGGTTTCGGGCCTAAACGCCACAATAGACATTAAATCCGCCATCCACCGGCACAGTTACTCCGGTTATGAATTTGGCAGCGTCAGAACACAGGTAAATCAACGTTCCAATGAGTTCATCCGGTTTTCCAAAACGACCGAAAGGTGTTTGTTTAATCGCCAGTTCACCGCGCAATGTGAAGCTTCCGTCAGGATTGGTTAATAAATTTCGATTTTGCTCAGTAAGGAAAAATCCTGGCGCAATGGCGTTCACGCGAACTCCTTCGCCAACCTTCTTTGCAAATTCCACAGCAAGCCATTCCGTAAAATTCATCACTGCGGATTTTGCTGCGGAATATCCAACTACTCTCGTAATTGATCGGTAACTCGACATTGAGGCAATGTTTACAATCGAGCCTTTATTTTTACCGACCATGTACTTCGCAAAAACTTTCGTTGGCAACACTGTTCCGCTAAGG
>CBQWHS010000952.1:0-1890 GCA_967728665.1 uncultured Chryseosolibacter sp.
AAGTTTTCCTAAAAACTGATCGACATTTTGTTTCACTTCAAAGGAAAGCATTCCTCCAAATCCGCCAGGCATCTGCGCTTTCGCAACAGCATGATCCGGATGGTCCGGCAGCCCAGGGTAGAAAACCTGTCCGATGCGCGAATCGGTTTTGAGGTATTGAGCGATTGTCATGGCATTGGAATTTTGCTGACGCACACGAAGCACAATAGTTTTCAAGCTTCGTTCAACAAGCCAACAAGTGTGAGCATCAAGCGATCCGCCAAAATGAATTGCGCTGTCCCATATTTTTTGAGTCAACGTTTTTGAGGCGAGGACAGCGCCACAACAAATATCGCTATGACCTCCAATGTATTTTGTTCCGCTGTGAGTGACAATGTCAATTCCGAGATCGATGGGATTTTGATTGACGGGAGAAGCAAACGTGTTATCAATGATTGTGATTAGCCCGTGGTTTTTAGCGATCGCGGCAACGGCCTTTATATCCGTAATCTTCAACGTTGGATTAGACGGTGTCTCGATGTAGAGCACTTTCGTTTGCTTTGTGATAGCTTTTTCAAAATTTGAAGGATCACGACCATCAACCATTGTGTATTGGATTCCGTATCGGGGAAATTCGGTGATTATGGCATGGTGGGTTCCCCCATACAAATCATTCTGAAAAATTGCATGGTCGCCGGCTTTTAACATCGCTAACAACGAGGTAAGAATTGCGGCCATTCCAGAACTAAACACGATTCCGTCTTCCGCGTTTTCCAGGGCGGCAAGTTTTTCAATGACTGCCTTGTTATTCGGCGTATTGAAGTATCGAGGATACAAAGACGTTTGCACGCCTTCATAATCATAAGCCGATGAAGGAAAGACAGGCGTGACCGTGCCCTGAAACTGTTTGTCACCAAAAGATCCGCTGTGAACGCTTTGAGTAAGTTTGGATTGCGATGATTTGCTCATTGTAGATTCTAAAGTTCAAATATAAGGGCTGAAATGAAAGAGAAATACAATGCCGGATGTGCGGTTAAATCTTAATACAAAGCCAAATTAAATTTGGGGTCGTTTTTGACCTATCAAGCATTGTTTACAAAAAATTATACTTTGGGTATATGTTTAACCTTAAACCCTATAATTATGGCTAATGGATTCAAGCCCGATGTCGGGGGCCCAGTACCTAAAATCGATGCACAGAAGTGGATCGAAAAATATGACAACGATCATCGTCCAGACAAGAACAAGGACACGAAATCTATTTTCTTTGGTCGCGACATTTTGCTCAAATTGCTTGCACAAGATGGATGTGCAGGAATCAGTTTCTTTCTTGCGAAGAAGCATAGTGACTTTGCTGGTAAAGAGACCGTCAATTTGGTATTAGTGGGAACGAAAGAAGATGGAACACTGCTGTGGTCTTCGGATGGAAAAGATGGCGATGGAGGGACGACTGCCGACAACGGCTCAGTGTGTCCTCCTAACTGTACAACCCCTTAGACAAAGTAATTTGCAAGGCCATTTACAACTGTAGGTGGCCTTGTAGTTAATATTTTATAGCCAAAAACAAATTTAGCAATTGATCACTTATAAAGATTTTCTCTGGCTCACAACATTAACGTGGATACTCCCGGTTCCGTTTCTAGTCCGAAGCCGACGCGTTAACGTGTTCAAGTGGTTAATCGCTTGCCAGGGTTTTGCATTCCTGGCGGAATGTGTGGCCATGACCCTTTTGCGCTTCAAGTTTAACCCAAATTATCCCTCCACAGTTTATGTTGTACTGAGCACTATCCCGATCAGTCTTTTCTTCTTCTATGCAATTGGTTGGAAAAATTTAAAATCACCTTTCATTTGGTTGAATCTATTCTATCTCATTTTTGCTTTGACGAACGCATTATTCATACAGAAATTAAC
>CBQWHS010000953.1:0-1887 GCA_967728665.1 uncultured Chryseosolibacter sp.
GTGACCAAAGATGGAGGTGCAACCTGGCAGAAAAAGAAAGTGACTTCAACCATGGGCGTGTATGGTGATCCTTCTGTCATTGCAGATGCTAGTGGAAATTTTTACTTCTTTCATTTATCAGATCCGACACAAGGGAAGGGAGGATACGACTCCGAAAAACTCGACCGCATCGTGGTTCAGATTTCTTATGACGGTGGAGAAACCTGGACAGACGGAGAGGGGATAGGATTCAATCATCCTAAAGATCAGGATAAACAGTGGCCGGCACTTGATGGCAAAGGAAACCTCATTGTCACATGGACACAATTTGATAAATATGGCGACAAGTCTCCTGAATGTCAATCCAATATTCTCATCAGTACGTCGAGGAACGGCAAGAAATGGAGTGAACCAAAAGTCTTGTCTCAGATTCCTGGCGACTGCATTGATCAGGATGACACAGCCGAAGGCGCTGTCCCTGCTGCGATTGACAACCGTATGTTTGCAGCATGGAGTAATAGGGGAAAAATATTTTTAGACCGCTCTTATGATGGCGGAGGCATGTGGCTTACAAATGATATCAAAGTTGCTGACCAACCCGGAGGATGGGACATCGAAGTTCCTGGTCATGACCGCACGAACGGAATGCCGGTGTTAATGATTGATCGGAGCAAAAGTCCTTATCGCGGAAGTTTATATTTGGTTTGGGCCGACCAGCGGAATGGTGCCAACGACACTGACATTTGGTTTATACGTTCCAATAATTACGGCGACAACTGGTCGCAGCCGTTGCGTGTAAACAATGATTCAATCGGTTATCACCAGTACCTTCCATGGATGGCGATAGATCAGACCACCGGTTACCTCTACGTTTTGTATTACGATCGTCGGGAGCACAAGGACCTCAACACCGATGTATATATGGCGTATTCAATTGATGGTGGGCTTTCGTTTGAAAATATTAAAATCAGTGAGTCACCATTTGTTCCAACAGACACAAAATTCTTTGGCGACTATCTAAACATTGCCGCACATAAAGGAATAATTGCTCCGGTGTGGGCGCGAATGGATGATGGCAAAACGAGTGTCTGGACCGCTGTCATAAAACACAGCGATCTTCCCGTCAAAAAAAAATAACGCTAACAGTTTTTCGCATCAACATCGCAGGCTTCACCGCTGGCAAGAGTTGAAGTTGTAGCAATTTCTTCAAAGGCCTGAATGAAAGTCTCAGGTGATTGTGCACCTGATATGCCATACTTGTTGTCAATAATATAAAATGGCACTCCCGTGATTCCCATTTGTTGAAGTTCACGTTCAGCCATTTCCACTTCCACCTCACCTGTTTGAGATTGTAACAATGTTTCAACTTTCGTTTTGTCCAGTCCAACACTCACGGCAATCTGCACTAGGTTGGCATCGTCCGAAAGGTTAACGCCTTCAGTAAAATATGCTTTAAAAAATGCCTCCACCAGTTTCACGTGCAATCCGTCCTCTTTTGCCAACTGAATTACCCGATGGGCTTTGCGTGTGTTCGGAGAAATTTTCTGAGCCGCGAAATTAAACTCAAGTCCTTCCTGGGCTGCTACGCGTGTCGTCTGGCCCGTGATCTGGGCATAACGGTCTGACCCTCCGAATTTGGTCGATAAATATTGCTTTTGATCAACTCCGGCTTCAGGCATTGCAGGGTTGAGTTCGAATGGAAAATATTCTATTTCAAAATCGAATTTATCCGATACTTTATCGATGGCCTTTTCAAGTCTTCGCTTGCCGATATAGCACCATGGACAAACAACATCGGAAACGACATTGATTTTTATTTTTGGCTTCGTCATATACTTTATTTGACCTTAAACGTCCTTTAACGATAAATTAGTTCACATTTATTTCCCTCAACCCTCAAAATTGGCT
>CBQWHS010000954.1:0-1884 GCA_967728665.1 uncultured Chryseosolibacter sp.
ATCCTGTCATACACGGCCGCGATTAATGGATTGGATGGTGCAGTAATAATCGTGAACGTTTGAATTTGGTTTCCGTCGTTATCTTCGAACTCCTCCCACAAGCCTGCCATGGCAAATAATTCTTTCGATTGTAAAATAAAACGATAGGGGATGGAAGTTTTCTTCCCAACCTTTTTCCATGCGTAAAAGCCATCACAAGGAACCACGCATCGGTTTTTCTTTAGTGCTTTTTTTAATGCGAGGCGTTCATTGAATCCTTCAGCTCTCGTGTTGATAATGCGTTCACTGAGCATTTTGTTTTTCGACCATTCGGGAGATGTTCCCCAATAAAAAAATGAAACGCCTTCGGGACTTGATCCGGTAATCACCGGTAACAGTTGTGTAGGCGCTGCGTTGTAATGAGGTTTGTAGGCGGTTGGAACATCCACAGAAAACGCTTCACTGAGCTGGGTCATCGAAGCGGATATACTGTAGCGTTCAATCATATACTGTATTGGAATTGCCTTAGAGACATGAAATATAGATATTCTAAAACTTCGATGCGTAATCGATCAATGGATTTATAAAGGTGCATCTGCAATCAAGTAAAAATTGCTTAAGCCTGGATGAAGTCGAGTGCCCTCTGCTCCGAAAAATAAAGTCCATTCTTGTTGAATTGAGCGAAGCCTACATGCCCGCCCCGGGTCAGGATCTCCAGTTGGACATTCACATGATCTTTCAACAGATCAGAAGGAAAACATTCTTTGCTCAGAAACGGATCATTCTCTGCGTTCAGAATCAGCGTTGGGATACGGATATCGTTTACAAATCGGATTGAACTGCATTGATTGTAGTAATCGAGAGCATCCTTGAATCCATGGATAGGAGCAGTGTATCGATTGTCAAATTGAGAAAGGGTTTTAATTTTTTCGATTCCGCTAATGTCAATCTCTTTTCTATGTGCAGCCTTAGTGACTACTTTATTTTTCAAACTTTTTAAGAACCGATTTGAATAGATCCAATTTGAAGGCAGCGAGATTTTTTCGCAACTGGCCCTGAGGTCCATGGGAACCGAGATAGCAACCGCCTTCTTAATTTCTGTCGGAGGAAGTGCTTCGCCGAGGTATTTCAATGTGATGTTTCCGCCAAGGCTAAACCCAATAAGATATATTTCGTGAAAGCCAAGATTGATCGAATGGCTTATAACCGTTCCAAGATCATCAGTAGCACCGCTATGATAGAAGCGAACTTGTTTGTTCATCTCCTCGCTGCATCCGCGATAATTCCAGGCAAGAATATTAAATCCCTGACTATGGAAAACCTTTGCCATTCCCTTAATGTAAGCGCGGCTGCTATTTCCTTCGAGTCCATGAGAAATGATGATAAGTTTTTTGGAAGCGTTTTTTAACCAGTCGAGATCAAGGAAGTCATCATCAGGTGTTGAGATTCTCTCGCGCTGATAGGGTTCGATGGAGACTTTTCTGGCTACTGCAGGATAAATTGTTTCCAGGTGAGGGGAAAATAAAAGAAACGGAGGCGTGTATTTTTCAACCGACATTAGATGGACGTAAATCCAAAGTTAATAAACACAAAAAGAATCAGCGTGAGTTCGCGACGATCTTAAGATGACCAAAATGATGCTCACTATGCCATGCATAATTTGCAATCATCGCTTCGATGCGGACATATTTCTTCGACTCCGGATGGAGGAATTGTTTTTTCAGATCCTCACTTGTGAGCAATTTCATCAATGTCACCCATTTAACATGAAGGGCCTTTAGAAAATTAATGGAGATCTCCGGGTCAAGTTTGGTCTCGGGTGTTTGAGCCCATAATTTTTCATCGTACGCCTTAATCAAGGGAGTGTTTTCCGTGATGGTCCACTTGATCCTGATATAAGCGTTC
>CBQWHS010000955.1:0-1875 GCA_967728665.1 uncultured Chryseosolibacter sp.
AGCTTAGCCTGAATGATACCGTCAGGTTGTAATGTTCACCTGAATGATGCGCAACATGCGTGCCCCAAAAAAATCGGATATGATGCGAGATGCGATGTGCCCAGTAACTACACAAATCAAAAATAATGTAACAAGGAATAAATGTCCACCAGTTGAACGCCATTCGCCATGGGAGCCAATTATACACTACGACAAAGAGATAAAAAAAGGCCGTCTTCAGCATCAGGCCGATGATCACATTACCTACGCCAACGAGTATCGAACCAAGCGTTTCACGATTATCATAAAAGTTATGGTTTTGATACCGTGAGATGATATACTCCAGCAACACAAAAAAGAACATGACTGGTGCTGCGTAAACAATTATGTTTGGGGAGTTGCTGCCAATATCATCTAAAGAGAAAAGAGGAATCTTCGGAGCCCGGAAAAGATCTGCGAACATTAAGGATAAATTTACAGTGGTTTAAAATTTTCTTTACGGAAAAAATTGTACCACCAAAGATTTTCCAGCTGCTTAAGAGTTAATCTGATGAGGGCCGCAACTACGCCTTCACATACTTTTGAACAATTTTATTGAGGGTCTTGGGATCAACTGGTTTAACGAGGTATTCGTTAACACCGGTTTTTCTCGCCAAGGCGATTGCCTCATCAGCATCGTCTGAAGACATCATGATGAACGGAATGTTCTTCTTCTGCTCAAGTCTCACCAGGTTAAAAATTTGATCGCCATTGTAGTGTGGCATATGAACATCAGAAATGATCAGGTCGAAGTCGTTGTTACTTTTCAGAAGTCTGAAGGCTTTATCGCCGTCCCGAACATACGTTATATCGAATTTTTCTTTTTCCAGGGCAACTTGAATAACTTTTAAGGCAACGTCTTCATCTTCACAAACCAGGATTTTCATAAGTGGGGTTAAATGGAATTTCTTTCAAGATAGAATGATTTGTGGTGAGCGGCAATTAGCGTTTACCGATTTTTGAAAAAGAGTTGCCTTTTCGCGACGCAAAATGGTGTGCCTTATGAACTTAGTTTGACCCGTATCGCATTCAGACCCTTTGGTCCGGATTCTGTTTCAAACGTGACAATGTCGTTTTCTTTGATGGGAGAAGTAAGCGAATTAACATGCACGAACACACTCTCCTGTGTCTGCAGGTCTTTAATGAATCCGTAGCCCTTTGATGTATTGAAAAATGTAACCTTCCCTTTCCGGACAGCTGCGGGTGTAACACCTTCTTTATTTCGCGATCCGATCTCGATCTCTTCCTCTTTGATCACTCGTTTTTTTGCAGGATCCGGGGGCGTAGATGTGATGTTGCCGTACTCGTCAACGTACGCAATCATTTCATCCAGATTGTTACCGTTTCGAGCGTTAGCTTTGCGCTCTTCTTTCCGTGCTTCTTTCTCTTTTCGCTTTTCGAGTTTCTTTTTCTCGTTGTCTTTCTTGTTTGAAGTAATCTGTGATTTCGCCATTTCCAAATAAGATTTTGATCCACTTTATCCTAAGGAACTTAGCTGTTGAAAGTATCGAGTGAGTCTTTCAAGAGCTGGAAGATTCAATTAACAAAGCAACCTAAAGTTAAGAGTAATCAGTCGTTTTGGGAAGCGCCACCCTCGAAATTAACACGTCAGGCGCCTTATGGAGAGTTTATTTGCCTTTAGCCTCAGATCAAAGGCGTGGGAGTAAATGAGGAAAGGGACGGAAAAGGAGGTAACAGAATCACCTGAGTAACCTGTTGACTTCCCTTTTTAGATTTTATTTATCCCAATTCAAGACATATTCCAAAACACAACCATCGAATTTACGCCAAAATCGCATTTTTTTCGCTTGGCATACTTCTTCCATTGAGACACTTTATTAAAACCCAAAAGTGTAT
>CBQWHS010000956.1:0-1869 GCA_967728665.1 uncultured Chryseosolibacter sp.
CAAAATACATGTCGCAAGAAATTCCTAAATTTCCAGACATTGTCTGTATATGAAACAATTTATCATCTCATTTCTTTCGCTTCTAATGTCATCAGCATTCGCCCAAGACAAAATATTCCTTTATCCTACTCAAGAAAAAGTCACCGTTGACGGTTTTGAAAAAGACACTGAGCCGCCTTTCATTCAATACTTCAAAGCGAATCCGGATTCCGCGCAAGGTGCTGCAATCCTGGTTTGCCCAGGCGGTGGCTATGGACATCTTGCCGATCAACATGAGGGAATAGACGTTGCAAAATTTTACAATCAATTTGGGTTCGATGCGTTCGTGTTGCATTACCGACTCAATGATTTTCGCCAGGCTGGACATCGTTTCCCAGATCAATATCGTGATGTGACAACTGCGATGCGCATCATCCGTTCGCGTGCTAAGGAATTCAAAATTAATCCTGATAAGATCGGCATTATTGGATTCTCCGCAGGTGGCCACCTTGCCTCTATGGCCACAACGATGCATTTGTCGGCAAACAAAAAATCAAAAGATCCCTTACAGCAGGTCAGCTCACGCCCTGCTTTTTCATTACTCATTTATCCGGTAATTACTTTATCAGGCGCTGCAGCACATATTGGAAGTCGTGAAAATTTATTGGGAAAAAATCCGGATAATGAATTGGTCGATTCCCTGTCGACACAAAATCGTGTGGACGAACATACACCGCCAACATTTATTGTCTTTTCAAATGATGATAATGTTGTTCCGCCCGAAAACGGAATTCTATTTTATACTGCTCTTCGCAAACATAAAATTCCGACTAGCCTTTTCGTTTTCGATCATGGCGGACATGGTTATGGAATGGCTCCGAATGACAAAGTATTAAACACATGGCCAAACCTTTCTATCAAATGGCTTGAACGCCTTGGATATAAATTGAAGAAGAAATAAGAGTTGCCGTCTATCAACCTTTATCTTCCGGGAAGTCGAATCCTATATTATTTTAGTTATCAGATTATACCTGAATGTTATGAAATCCTATCTAATTTTTCTCGCGTTACTCACGACTTCAGTTTTCGCACAAAAACCGTTGTGGCTTCGCTACCCTTCTATCTCGCCTGATGGATCAACGATTGTCTTTACTTATCAAGGAGATTTGTATTCCGTTTCAAGTGGTGGAGGTCAAGCTTCTTTGCTCACCGTTCATCCCGCTCACGACTTTAATCCTGTGTGGTCGCCAGATGGGAAAAATATCGCGTTCGCTTCTGATCGCTTCGGCAATTTCGATATCTATATAATGCCTGCAACCGGAGGCGCACCCCAGCGATTAACCTATCATTCGGCTCACGACTATCCGACTTCCTTCTCGTCTGATGGCAAAAATATTTTATTCAATTCGCGACGAGTTGATCTTGATACTTACGCTGATTTTCCAAATGGTGCGATGCCTGAGTTATACAGTGTTCCAATTACTGGAGGAAGAAATGTTCAGGTGCTCACCACTCCTTCAGAAATGGCAATCACTGACGCAACAGGTTCGCGAATTTTCTACCAGGATAGAAAAGGCTACGAAGACCAGTGGAGAAAACATCACAAGTCGTCCATTGCACGCGATCTCTGGGTTTACGATTCAAAAACAAAAACTCATACACAACTTACACAGTTTGCAGGCGAAGATCGCAATCCAATTCTCGAAGCTGACGGAAATGGCTTGCTCTATCTCAGCGAAGAGAGTGGAACATTCAACGTTCATCGTTTAATAGTTTCGCAGCCAAATGAAAAATCACAACTGACATCGTTTAGCAAACATCCCATACGTTTTTTGAGCAACTCAAAAAATGGAACAATATGTTTTTCATATGATGGAGAGATTTACACCC